>SABY01000054.1 GCA_009928785.1 Clostridia bacterium
CCAGCGAATCGGCATTGGCGGTAACCTGATAAAGATCCTCCAGATTTTGCTGCTCCAACGATATAGCTTTTTGGATGTCTTCCAGCTTTCTGTATTCGCCTGTAAGCTGTTCGCTAAGTTTATCAAGTTCTTTGGCGATGCCCACTTTCAGCGTACCAATGCCGGTGATAATACCTTCGGTCGAATTTTGCGATGCTTTACTCACCAACTCCTTTTTGCGGGTTTCGTCCTGTAGCTTTTTAGGCTCCTCGCTCTTTTGTTCTTTCACCTTCTCCAGTAGCTCTTCGTAGGCTTCCAGT
This sequence comes from Clostridia bacterium, assembly GCA_009928785.1. Lineage (GTDB taxonomy): Bacteria > Bacteroidota > Bacteroidia > Bacteroidales > 4484-276 > SABY01. The sequence goes on from SABY01000054.1 coordinate 300, forward strand.
ATTTGGTTTTTGGTGTTTTTGCTGCTAACTTCCTCTTTCATTGCTCTTATCTTTTCTTTGTTATTAGTATTAAAGACTACAAATTTATTAAAATAAAAATCTTGTCAAACCTGTGGAAAATCCTTGTGCTTTATCTTGGATATTACCCGCTCGCCCCGGCGGTTGAAAAGCTCCACCGCTGGTTTCACCACCAGACCTTCGGCCTCAAAATCTTTATTTTGAGCAATGGTCGATTTGAAACCTTTTTTTACCAAAGCGATGGCATCTTCGAGAGAACCAACACCGATGATGGGTACAATGGCAATTTGTAACTTATGGCTGATATCCTCCAGACTTTCGCGTGTGAGCCACCAATCATCGATGTGACAGTCGAAAAGGATGAAATCATTGCGATCGCGCAGATAGCTGCCGCCACTTTGAATCTTGCAGCCATAGCCTTCGCCATACAAACAAACATTGTCGGCATCAGGAAAGGCAGCTTTCATTTTATCGACGGTAAATGTTGCAGCCAAAACTTCGGGCAATCCCGGGGGCATCTGAGCCGAATCGGTTTTACCGGCAAAGCTCACTGCTGCTCCATCCCACATCACACGAATATTGGTGCCGTCGATTTTCTCTGTCCATACCCAGTCCAAATCTTTTAGAAATTCAAATTCTGGTTTTGCCCACTGCCTTTCCAGCAATGTCTTGTTGTTGGTGGCAGGATCGCGCAGCCATACGGTTTGTATTTTATGATAGGTTTTCATTTTGATTAAAATGTTATTATTAAAAATATATTCTGATTTTAGACAACAAAGGGGCTGATGCCGTAGTAGTTGTGCGGCGTAATTTTTTTCATCTCCACTTTTACTGCATCCGATATTTCTAAAGTATCGATAAAGAGCAACATCGTTTCGCGTGTGATTTTGGTGCCGGTTCGCGTAAGCATTTTTAAAGCGTTGTAGGGATCGGCGTAGCCTTCGCGTCGAAGAATTGTTTGGATGGCTTCGGCCACCACTGCCCAATTTTCGTTGAGGTCGGCTTTGATTTTCTTTTCATTCAGCACCAGCTTGTCCAGCCCTTTGCTCAACGATTGCAGCGCAATGAGCGTATGAGCAAAAGGAACGCCGATGTTGCGACTGACAGTGGAATCGGTGAGATCGCGTTGCAGGCGCGATACCGGAAGCTTTGCCGAAAGGTATTCAAACATTGCATTGGCCAGCCCCAGATTGCCTTCTGCATTCTCGAAGTCGATGGGATTTACTTTGTGGGGCATTGCCGAAGAACCTACCTCGCCCTCCTTGATTTTTTGACGGAAATACTCCATCGAGACATAGCTCCACATGTCGCGCGCCAGGTCGATAAGTATTGTGTTTATGCGTTTCAGTGCATCAAAGAAGGCGGCCAGATTGTCGTAATGTTCTATTTGGGTAGTCACAAATTGCCTTTGGAGATTTAGCTTGTCAGCCAGAAACCGGTTAGCAAAATCGCTCCAATTGATGTCGGGATAAGCAACAACGTGTGCATTGAAATTGCCGGTAGCCCCGCCAAACTTTCCACTGAAGGGTATTGCCCGCAGCAAAGTAAACTGTTGTTCGAGTCGGTCGCTAAAAACATAGATTTCTTTACCCAACAGGGTGGGCGAGGCAGGCTGGCCATGCGTATGCGCCAGCATGGTGATATCTTTCCACTGAAATGACAAAGCATACAACTGCTGTTGAAAATTGTCGAGTAGCGGTAGGAGCTTTTCGTGGAAAGCCTCTTTGATTGCCAGCGGCATGGCGGTATTATTAATATCCTGAGAGGTAAGCCCAAAATGGATAAACTCTTTGTATTGTGCCAGTGACAGCTCATCAAACTTCTCGCGCAAATAATATTCGATGGCTTTCACATCGTGATTGGTCACGGCTTCTATCTCTTTGATGCGCAGCGCAGCCTCATTATCAAAATTTTTATAAATGGCTTGCAGATTATCAAAATTATCACAATCAAAACCATTGAGTTGTGGCAATGGGAAGGTGCACAAGCTGATAAAATATTCTACCTCCACCAGCAAACGGTAACGCATCAGCGCTGCTTCCGAAAAATAGTGCCGCAAAGATTCTGTTTTGTTTTGATAGCGTCCGTCCACGGGAGATATTTCCCAAAGACCTGTGGGTATTTTCATGATGTACGGATTGTATTAATTTGCAAATTTCGCATTTCCATCAGATAATCCGTTGCATTTTTACATTATTTTTGCCTGCATTATTATCATCATTAAAATAATAAAAATGAACAGAAACTTTCTTATTTTCCTGCTGGTATTGGTGGCGGGATTTAATGGCAACAACCAATTGCAGGCACAAAGCACCAACGACACCGTGGGTGGTTACAAGTTTACAAATATCAAGATTGTACCGCATACCCCAGTAAAAGATCAAAACCAGTCGGGCACATGCTGGTCGTATGCAGGCATTTCTTTTGTCGAAGCGGAAGTGCTGCGGCAAAGTGGCCCTGAGCTTGATCTGGCCGAGATGTGGCCGGTGCGTTATGCTTACGAACAACGCGCAGAGGGTTATGTGCGGCTGCACGGCAGCTTCAACTTTGGCCCCGGCGGAGAACCGCATCAGGTGATGGAAACCCTTGCCGACCGTGGCCTGGTTCCCGAAGATGCCTACAACGGCCTCACCTATGGCGAAGACAAACATGTGCATGGCGAGATGGATCATGTATTGCAAACTTTTGTAAAAGCCATTTCCGACAACGAAAACCGCAAGCTCACGCCTGTGTGGATGACCGCCTACAACGGAATACTCGATGCCTATCTGGGCGATAAACCAAACAATTTTTCGTGGGAAGGCAAAAGCTATACACCAGTGTCGTTTGCTCAGCAAATAATCAAACTCGACCCGTCGCAGTATGTCGAAATTACTTCATACCAGAGTAAGCCCTATTACAAAAATTTCTTTTTGATGATTCCTGACAACTGGGATTATGAGATGTATTATAATGTAAAACTCGAAGACCTTACTAATATCATCGATCTGGCCATCAACCAGGGCTACACGGTGGCGTGGGCTGCCGATGTGAGCGACCCCGGTTTTAACCATAAAAAGGGACTGGCTCTGGTTCCCGAAAAAGACTGGAATGATATTACGCGCGCTTCACGCGATAGTGTTTTTGACGTGGCTGGCATCCAGCGCACGGTAACTCCCCAAATGCGCCAGCAGGCTTACGACAACTATTCCGCCACCGACGACCACTCAATGCACATCATCGGCATGGCCAAAGATCAGGATGGCAACACCTGGTACAAAGTAAAAAACTCATGGGATACCGACAGCAACGACTTTGGCGGCTATCTTTGGGTTTCGCAGCCCTACATCCGGCTCAACACGCTGGCAATCTACGTACACCGCGACGTGGTACCACAGGGACTTAATTAGTTTATTACGGATTGAGTCCAATTTTTTAAAACAAAAAAAGACCTTCTACAACCGGATGTAAAAGGTCTTTTTTAATAAATAAAAAACAGATGGATAACCCAACTAAAAACCTTACCACACGCATGATGCAGCGGGCACTGGCGATTGCTCGTGAGGCCAAAACGCCTTTTGGCTGTGTAATTGCCCGCAGTGAAGAAATAATAACTGAAGCTCCTAATACAACACGCACCAGTGGCGACCCGACGGATCATGCCGAAATGAATGCAATCCGCCTATTGGCTAAGCGCGGCGGCAATACAAAAGGATTAACGTTATTTACCACCGGCGAACCGTGCCCGATGTGCATGAGCGCCATCATGTATGCAGGCATAAGCGAAGTGGTTTTTGCCGTGCCGTGGCAGGACATCAAAAGATATTACCCACAGATCGAAATATCGGCTGAAGAGCTGGTAAGCAAAGGCTTCAGAGAAATCAAGATTCATGAAGGCGTATTGCACGAAGATTGTCTGAGGCTATTCGATGATTTAAATTGAGCGAATCGGAATCCCAGGTGATCTTTCTGACACAATGATGACAAACCCCCTTTCGGGGAATAAAAAAACAAACCCTGTTACACCATTTTATTCAGCATGTCGATGATCTGACGCGCCTGCATCACCCCCGACTGGCGGAAAAGCGACTGGCCGTTTTTAAAAACCATCAGTGTGGGAACACTCATCACCTGATATTTTTGCGCTACAGCGGGATTTTTGTCCACATCGATTTTGATAATGCGCACGCGTTCGCCCATAGCCCCCGCCACCTCTTTAAGTATCGGCGCCATCATTTTGCAGGGGCCGCACCATTCGGCCGAGAAATCGATTAATACAGGCTTTGGCGAATTGATGATCTCATTAAAATTTGCCATATGTCAGTCTATTTCAAAGGTTTTTATGTTGATGATTAACCATTTACAATGGGATGAGAAAGACCATTTTTTTGTCATCTCTAATTACATCAACTGTAATAATTTGTCCGGCCTCGAGATTTTTGAGCCGGCCCATGTAGTCATAAATATTACCCACAGGCTTGCCTTCGATGGCCACGATTTTGTCGCCTTTCAGCAAACCGCCAGCGTGTGCCGGGCCGTCGGGGCGCACAGCGTCCACACGCAAGCCATCGTCGCCGGAGCCGGCAAAGTCGGGCATAATACCCAGTGTAACTTTAAAATTGTATCCCTGGCGCTGGCGCTCTTTTGGCCCGGCTTCCTGAAAAACAAGGCGTTCGTTATTATTGGCAACAGCTTTAACCAAATCAGCCGCAAGAGCTACCACCTCTGCCTCACCGTCGGCATCGATGCGTTCGGCGCGGTCGCGGGGGGTATGGTAATCGTCGTGTGCCCCGGTTGATATAAAAAATACAGGAATGTCTTTTCCATAAAAGGCGGCATGATCGGATGGACCATAGCCTTCTTTTGAATATTGCATTTTGATCGTGGATGTTTTGGCAAGGTCGTCGAGAATGATCTCGCTGCGTGTGGAGGTTCCTGTGCCGCCAATACTCACTGTACGATGATCTTTCAGGCGGCCAATCATATCCATATTAATCATGGCCGTTATTTTACTAATATCTATCAATGGATTGTCCACAAAATATTTAGAGCCTATCAATCCCATTTCCTCCGCACCAAAAGCGATAAAGATTAAGCTTCGTTCGGGGCGATTTTTGCGATCAGCAAAATATCCGGCAAGTTCGAGCAGGCCGGCCACGCCTGAGGCGTTGTCGTCGGCGCCGTTGTGCACTGCCACTGTGTCGATGGCGCGCGAACCGGAGCCGGGGCCGCCCATTCCGAGATGATCGTAATGAGCTCCTATTGCTACAAATTCATTTTTCTTTGCCGGATTGGTTCCCTCGATCCATCCTACGACATTGTGCGTGGTAGCAACTTTTTGCTGCACCTCCACTATCGCTGAAACCGACACCGGTAATTTATAAACCACCGGCGATTTTTGCTCTTTTATCTTTCGTTCGATCACGGCCACCGAATCGGCCACAGGGATCATGATACCGTCGATGATACTTCGTTTAAGCTGCAATACAGGGATGCCGGCAGTGGCGGAGCTTTTGTCGTAAGTCAAACGCAACAACTGGTCGTCTTTATCAAATTCGGCACCGTTGACAAAAATTACGCCGGCAGCACCTTTGTCGCGGGCAGTGAGCACTTTCATCCGTTCGCCCACCATTCCCTGAAACACGTTGTCCCAACCTTCGATGGCGGGGGCGCCGCGCAGCACAATCGCCCATTTGCCGGTTACATCGGCTCCGGCATAATCGTTCCATTGGAGGCTGTCGTTGTCAATTTCAAAACCGTAACCAACAAAAATAGCCGATGCCGATAAAGGAGCGTTAGAAGTAAAGGGCAACGGCATAAAATCTTTTTCGACCAGATAAACGTCGGCGCCAATGCTCAGGCGGTTGCTGCGACCCAGCGCAACATCGGTTACCAGATCGAAATTCTGATAACCCTCCTCCCCCATGAGTTGCAAACCAGCATCCGTCATTTGTTTGCGAATATAGGCTGCTGCTGCTTCATCGCCGGGAGTACCAGGCTGACGGCCTTTAAGCTCGTCGGAAGCTAAATAGTTGATGTGTTCTTGTATTTCAGCGGCGGTGAAGGCTGTTTTCTGCGCGCTGATGTGAAATGCAAATCCAATTAAAATCAGAAATAGTAAGGCAGTATTTTTCATCAAATGTAGGGTGATTAAAAATTAAAAAAATAATTTTCGATAGTAATAATTGATTTGTTAACGCAAAATTTGCGAAAAGCATATTTGATGATTGCATCAATCAGTCAGGAGAAGCGATTTGATAAGCGGATGATTTCCCGGATTGGGCAGGAAATCGTGTGACATTTCCAAACTTCTATCCCAAAGTTCCTTTTGCAAGTTTTCGTCGATAGCCGCTTTGGCAGGATGGTGCAGTTTTTTATTAACAAAATAATTTCCTGTAGCGTTTTCGACTTCCCGCGCCTGAGCCAGAAAAACTGAGGTTTCGGCGCCCTTTTGCAAACCGGCTCCCTGCATTCCAAAGCCCTTTGCAAGAAGTTTGGTGTTGATAACACCGGGATGCAGGGCATTTACCACGAAAAGTCCGGCAGCTTCATGTGCCAGATAATTACTAAAAAGCAAATTGCAGAGTTTGGATTGTGCGTAGCTGTTATAATCATCGAAAGCGTCCGGATTGTTGAGGCGATTAAAATTGAGGTGCGCGGCATGCGCCGCAGAAGCTACATTAACAATCCGGCCGTTTTGCGCCGGAATAATAAGCGGCAGCAGATGCAATGTGAGCACAAAGTGCGCCAGGTGATTCACGGCAAAAGTTAGCTCGTAACCCTGCGCACTGCGCTCAAATCTGTTTTGATAAATACCGGCGTTGTTGATCAGCACGTCCAGCTTTTCGTGCTTTTTTAAAATCGCAATCGCCATTTCTTTTACCTGCGCCAGATCACCAAAATCAGCCGACACTGTGTCGATATTTTCATCACCCACCAATCCGGCTATTTCAATGGCAGCCCGCTCAGCGCTTGCAGGTGTGCGGCCATGCAAGATGATGTGATGGCCATTTTTTAGTAATTCCAATGCTGATTGTTTGCCAATGCCATCGGTAGCACCGGTAATTAAAATGGTTTTGTTCGGCATAATCTTTTAAATTTGCCTACTCAAACAAGATTTTTTACAAATGGTTTTTTATTAAAACAGAAACATAAAATTACAATACGATGAAAAAATTTGCAATGATCCTGGCGGGTAGCGGCGTTTATGATGGTTCTGAAATTCATGAGGCAACCCTTTCGATGCTTGCCATTATGCAACAAGGCGGCAGCTATCAATTATTTGCTCCTGATGTGGAGCAGCATCATGTAATAAATCATCTCACCGGCGAAGAGATGAAAGAGAAAAGAAATGTGCTGGTAGAATCGGCAAGGATTGCACGTGGTGAGATTAAAAGCCTCAATGATTTTTCAGTTGATGATTTTGATGCACTGCTTATTCCTGGCGGTTTTGGGGTAGCCAAAAATCTTTGCGACTTTGCCTCGAAGGGTGCCGACTGCTCGGTAAACCCTCAGGTAGCAGAAGCCATATCAGCCATGCACGAGCAAAAAAAACCTATCGGAGCTTTGTGCATCGCGCCCGTGCTGCTGAGTAAAATTTTGGGGAAAGTTACCATTACCATCGGCGACGACGAAAGCACCATCGACAATATAGAACGGATGGGAAGCCGGCATCTGGAAACTACCCATGGTGAAGTGGTGTACGATGACGATCATAACCTTTTTACGACACCATGCTACATGCTCGACGCCAACATTCGTCAGATTTACCAGGGCGCCTCAGCGCTGGTGGATGCTATGATGAAAGCGATGAAATAAATAAAGGTGCATATTGAACCCTAAGTTATTGCTCACCTTTGGGTGACTTACGGATGCGGATGCTGAAGTTTTCGTTTAGGGCAATATAATTGTCACGCGAATCAACCTGGGTAGCAGCATCGATCAGGGGCATATTTTCCCTAATGTCCATCAGCATTTGTTTGCCGTTTTGCGCGAGTGTTGTGAGCAATGGCTGCTGCTCGACGTCAGCGGTATTTCCAAAAAGTTTCCCGGCAATATTATCGACGATCCGCCCAAGTGTCCCTTTTGGAGGCTCCGGCACTGCAACGCGGGCATCGCGGAGCAACATATACCGAAACGTTTCCGTAACCTCAGTACGGTATTCGATGGTTGCATTTGCTGCAAACTGCGGCTCTATTTCCATCGAAATTATCATCCCGACAGGGGCAGGCGGTGGCAGCTTTTCTCTGGCTGGCTTAGATAAATTGGTTTTGGCAATCGTTTTATCGGAATAAACGGGTTGATCAGAAGTACTTTCACTTGTTTCTTTTGCAGCAGCAAAATTTAGTTTTTCAGCGCCCTTATTTGTTAATCTTTCCGCTGACATGGCAGGTGTTTCTATTGGTACAAGTGGCTGCAAAACTATTTGCTGATTGGCTGTTCCCGGCGAACCATCTTTGGATTGCCAAACCAGGCTGTTGGTAATCATCAACACCAAAACCAGCAATGCAGCAATGGACAAGCCCATAAGTATGGCTTGACGTGATGGCGCCCACGAAACAGTTTTTTTTAACCGGAGCTTATTCGGAAAAATAATCCTGTCGGAGGCATCGAGAAACGTGCGCTTAAAAAACGCTATCTCGCTCTCGACAGAAGGATTGAGGGCTATAAAAGAGGTGAATTCAAATTGTTGATTTTCGTCGAGGTCGTTTTCGAGGTGGGCAATAATAAAATCCTCGTAATTACTTTGGTTGATGTTCTCGGTGGAGACAACTTCAATTTTTTTAAGTTTATGTTTCGACTCAAAAACAAGGTGCTCGTCAAGCGTGAGCGTATAAATGCTGTCTTCATTAAAATCTAAAAATTCGTCCTGCAAGTCGGGGTTATTTTGCAAAAAGGTAGCCAGCACTTGTTGCTGCTTAGCATCGAGCGTATTATCCCGGTAATCGAGAAACCATGCCTGGTAATTATTTCGGTTTATCTCCATAGCTGCTCCTTTCATTAAATCACCACATCAACGTTCACAATATAGGCCTTCAAAGCTTTCCGTGCACGGTAGATGTAAACTTTTACCTGCGATTCGTTGAGCTGGGTTATCTCTCCAATCTCTTCATAAGAATACCCTTCGTAGTCGCGCAGCAATACCACGGTACGCTGTATCTCCGGCAAACGGTCGAGTGCCTGGCGGAGCACCTGCTTCAAATCAGTAAACTCGTTGGTAACGGCAGGTTCCCATGCCTTACTTTTAAGATACATCTGTTTATTTTTGTTTTTTCGTACCATATCCACGATCAAATGATATGCGGTAGTGAAAAGATAAGATTTGCATTTTTCAAAATCTATCTCCCCATGTTTGTCCCACAAACGCACATACGATTCCTGCACAATATCTTTTGCTGTTTCCTGATCGGAAATACTCCTGATGACAAACCTGAAGATGCCGTCGGAAAACAAATCTACCGCACGATTGTACTCTTTTACCGTCATTGGTGAACTGCGTTTGTTACAACTTATCTTCTAAAACGAGCGACACTGCAGAAAGTTACAATTTTTCAAATTATTGGTTAAAATAAAGAAGCTGCACATCATTCGTTTCGCTTTACATTATCTGACAGGTGGCTGACCTTCAAAACCTTTGTGAGGCCTGATTTGAGCCAATTATCAAAGTTTTGTTTACCTCTAAATAAAATATACCATAAACAAAGTGCGTTGAAGTACAGTTTTTAATCCTGATAATATAAATATGGTTTATATTTGCGCCATTCAAAAAAGTTGAGGTAAAAATCATCAGATAAAACGGAAATTTTTTAATAACAAACTTAATATTAACCCACACTAAAAAAGGAATCGAGATATGATACGAGATTTCAGCAAAACAGCCGAACAATTAAAGGAGATAGCTAAGGTTATCAACCAGTTTCAATCAGAAGCTGTACAATTAAAACTCATCGAACTTCTCTTCGCCAGCAATAGCATGGAGCCAGCAGAAGCCCCCGTAAAAGAGAGAAAAACCAGAGTGGAAAAAGCTGCTGCCGTTGCAACAGAAGCACAACCCGCTGCAGAAACCGAAACACCGGTTGTAGTAAAAAGACGCCCAGGCCGTCCGCCAAAGGTAAAAACTGAAGCTCCTGCAAGAAAGCCGCGCAAAAGATCAGCCGATCGTCCCGGTCCAAGCCTTATTTTAAAGCAACTGGTCGATAATAATTTCTTTGCCGACAAACGCACCATTGGTGATGTGGTGGACTATTGCCAGAAAATTTATAACTACGATTACAAGAGCACCGATCTTTCGGGAACGCTGGCCAAACTTGCCAAAGATGGCTTTCTGCTGCGTGAGAAAAATCCGGAATCCAACCAATTTGAATATTCGAAAGCTTAAGAGCTGAAACATTTAAAATATAAAAAGCTGACTTTTTTCTTGAGGTCAGCTTTTTTGTTTTAATCGTAGAAGGCTGATGCCGGATAACGGTATTCGGGTCAATACACTCCCCTATCCGTTTCTGCCTTTAGCAAATAATCTCCATCCGGAATCGTGGAAAGATTGATAATTTCAGATTCTATTACCTAATTATTTGCGGCACCGCGAGTATAATACTCCTCACAGTATATAAAAATCATTGCAGGTAGGAATGGTAATAGTGAGCACGATCGTGGTTTTAGTCGTCGTCGTCTGTTTTGTTTTTTATTTGAATAGTTTTGCCGTGGCAAATGTAAAAGTTAATCGTTGCGCAGTAAGTCAGGTGATAACTGCACTTTTTCTAAAAAAATGAACTGGGACGTTTATATCAAGGGTTTTCTAATGTATCTGAAGCTGGAAAAATCTGTTTCTGCCAACACGATGCAAGCCTACCAACGAGACATCAATCAGTTCAGACGCTATATCGAAACGTTGCCGGGAGCTGGCAACGATCCCGTCAAAATCACGACTGCCCAACTTCAGGATTTTGCAGGATGGATGAGCCACAACAATAGTTCGGCAGCAACTGTTGCCCGCACCATTTCGGGCGTTAGGGCATTTTATAAATACCTGCTTGCCGAAGATGTGATGGATCACAATCCCACGAGCCTGGTAGAAACACCGCGGTTGGGGCGATCGCTGCCGGATGTGCTTAGCATCGCCGAAATCGTACAAATGCTTGGTGCTGTGGACATGTCGCAACGGCAAGGCGAGCGAAACCGTGCAATCATCGAAACGCTGTATGGTTGCGGGCTGCGCGTTTCGGAGTTGGTAAATCTTACCCTTCACCAGTTGCATTTCGATTTAGGTTTTGTTCTCATCCTTGGCAAGGGCAACAAGCAACGTTGGGTGCCCATTGGAAAGCCGGCGATGGATCAGTTGGAAAGATACATCAGCTTTAGCCGCTGCCACATAACGCCGGCAAAAGGGCACGAAGATTATGTATTCTTGAATAGCTCCGGTAAAAAGCTCTCGCGGGTAATGATTTTTTATATCGTAAAATCTTTGGCAGAAAAAGCAGGCATCCATAAGAATATCCATCCCCACTCACTGCGGCATTCTTTTGCCACCCATCTTGTCGAAGGTGGTGCCGACCTGCGCGCTGTACAAGAGATGCTGGGACATGAATCCATTCTCACCACCGAAATCTACACGCATCTCGACCGCAAGTTCCTGCGCGAAACTTTAGAGAAATACCATCCGATGGGCGGGTTTGATTTGCGATAATTTAAAAAAAGTACATCTCTAAATTCGCACCCTCTTACTTGCTGATTATTTTTCGGTGCGTAACAATTTCCTTATCGTAAAGCAGGAAAAAGTTTACAAGTGAGCAAAACATTTACGCTGCTTCCCCGGCGTCTTCTCCGGGTTCTCTGCGGTAATGTTTATTTCGATAAAGAGCACTTGTAATACGGACGTAAAACAAAAAAAGACTGCCAGATATAATGGAGGCAGCCTTTTTTGCGGTAAGCAAACAGGTAGGATTTCTACACAGTTTAGTTGGCTTTCGCGTCGAGCATCAGCAGGTCGTTTACCACAATTTGTGTGTAATACTTGCGGTTACCATCCTTGTCATCGTAACTGTTGGTTTCCAGCCTGCCTTCTACAGCTATCTGCTTTCCTTTTTTCAGATATTGTCCGGCTACTTCGGCAAGCTTTCCCCATATCAGCAGGTTATGCCATTGGGTTTCGGTTACTTTCTCGCCTTTTTGGTTGGTGTAGGTGTCGGAGGTGGCCAGCGAGAAACGAGCCATTTTGCGGCCATTGGCCACATCTTTTACTTCCGGGTCCATGCCCAGATTTCCGATCAGGTGAACACTGTTTTTTAAAGATTTCATAATAGTATGTATTTAATAAATGAATAAATAAAAAATTATGAAGCAAAGATATGACGGGGCTTTCACCTGATTCGGTTATTAAATATTTGTATCTGTTTCAAAGCGGATATAGTTGTTTACAGTCGTTTGCAATCGGCTAATTCCGAGGCCAGACAATTACTGAAACCGGTGCCTGACGGGCATGGAGAGCTTTTGTGCATTGCGATTAATGAAATTACCATAAAAGCACTTTTTTCTCAATCAAACGCAAGAAAGCTGATACATTTGTGTAGTCAATTACTTTTTATCAAAAAATTGAAGAGGCAGTTTCGGTGGTAAAAAGTTCCAAAAACTTCATCCCTCGGTAGGAGTTTCCCTTTTGGTTTAGCCGCGGACTCCACACCGCAATGCTATACTTGTTGGGGTGAATGGCAATAATTCCACCGCCAACACCACTCTTTCCGGGCAGCCCCACTTCGTAAGCAAATTCTCCTGATTCGTCATAAAAGCCACAGGTTTGCATGATGGCATTTATTCGTTTGGCCTGGCTCGAATTTAAAATCTCCGTGTTGTCACTGGTCTTGCGACCCTGATTGGCAAGAAACAAAAAGGTCTTGGACAATTCTTTACAGCTCATTTCGATGGAACACAGTAAGAAATAAAAGTCGAGGACTTCCTGCGGGTGGTTTTTAATATTTCCAAACGACTTGATGAAATAACACAGCGCAATGTTTCGATAGCCCACCGATTTTTCTGATTCCGCCATTTTGAGCGAATAATCCATATCCTGACTGTCGGCGACATTCCTGACGAAGGCGATGAAATCGGTTTTTGGATTTTCTAAATGGCTGATCAGGAAATCGCAAATCACCAGTGCTCCGGCGTTGATGAATGGATTTCGGGGTTTGCCGTTATCCGTTTCCAGTTGCACCAACGAATTAAACGGTGAGCCGGAAGGTTCCACGCCGATTCGTTCCCATATTTTCACACCCACCATTTTGTAAGCCAGGCTAAGCGCCAGTACTTTGGTAATACTTTGTATCGAAAAACGATCGTTCGCGTCGCCGTGGCAAAATTGCCGGTTGTCGATGGTGGTCAGGCACACACCAAATTTATCAGGGTTCACGCGTGCCAGCTCAGGAATATACGATGCGGGTTCGCCTTGGTCTCCCTGACTTCTGACAGTTTCAAAAACAGTTTCTATGGATGCCTGACAGCTCATTGATTAATATTTAATGAAAAAAAAACATCCGTATTAATTCTTCATCACCCAGGCTTTTTCGTATTTCTCGCCCAAACTTTTGCGTGCTTTCACGGCCTCTTCCTGCGTAGCGTAGCTGCCCAGCGAAACCCTGTAATTGTCACCCGATTTTATCACCGTAGGATTTTTAAAGCCACGTGCCTTGTACTGCTGTATCTGCTGTTTTGCAATGGTTTCGTCGGTAAAGCTGGCGATAATCAGGTGATAACGCACGCCCTGACTATTAGCCACAGGTTCCTTTGGTTTCACTTTATCGATGAGACGACCGGCGGTTTCGTTGCTTCCGCAAATTTTAACGCCTTCGTCGGCTTCAGCCTCGGCGCCATACCACACCACGGCATAGCCTTCGAGCATTCCCACGCCAAAGGCTTTCCAGGTGAAATCTTTCCAGATACCACGATTAAGAATCAGATCGCGCGACGCCGGCGAGGAACTCCACAAGTCGAAGACGACCGACGGGCGTGCATCCACACTTTCCCAAAAAGCTATTTCATAGCCCTTGCCGGGATAGGTGGTCATCTCTTTGGGTTTGGAAGTCATGCAGGTGCTGTTGAAAACGTCGGTGCCATAGCAGCACTCCACCCAGTCGCCCTGTGCCGACCATGAGTGCAGGTTGCAGTTGCCGGTGTCGGGGCGATTGTATAGCAGATCGCTAACGTGCAGTTTGGCCACATAGCTCATACTTTTGGAAAGTGGGATTTCGGTCATGCCATTGTCTTTGCGGTATTGATTGAGTCGGTTGTACAATTGCAGCTCATCGGCAGTGATGCAGAAGTCGGGCGGAATTTGGTGCTGTGCAGCCATTGGCGTTACTATAGCGGCCATCATCAGCATTAGCAAACCTATTTTCAGAATATTTTTTTTCATAATGGATGTGCTTCAAGAAATTATCTGCAAAAATAGCAAAGCCCACGGAAGTTAGCGTGCGTTTGTAGTTCACAACTTTTGCCTCGGAGCTTTCTTCGAAAGTAAAATTATTGCGGGCTAAAGCCCGCCAGGTTCTGACTGGGCTATATCAGAGCTAATTTGTAATAATGGTTATCCCTGAATACTTTGGGTGGGGGAAAAAGCACAGGCACAGCCTGTAAAAATAAAATGGACGAGGTGCAACCTCGGCCAAACCCCGGTTAGCAGCTCTCAGCCGGCAGCCGGCAGTCCTCAGCTCTCAGTCCGCAACCCTCAGGCACCTGGCGGTAGTTTTTTAATTCGAAATTCTTCTTTTCGATATTAAAAAAATAGAAGTTTTACCAAATACAACCATCGCTTGGCGCGGCGTTCAGGTGGCTCGGCTTTGAGTTCAGCTTAGGTTTTACCTAAGCTGCATTTATTCTTGCAGGCTACGCCTGCTTTATCTTTTCATTTTTTAAATATTCGCACAGGCACAGCCTGTAAAAATAAAATGGCCGAGGTGCAATCTCTTCCAATCCCAGGGTTTACACATGTTAACCAATTTAACAAATTGATTTATCAACATGTAAACTAAAAGTTAATATGTTTTTGTCAACCAATACTATGATAGGTCAAACAACAAACAACGAACTTGAGCGCAGCTGCCTGCCCCGACCCATCGGGGAAATCCCGAGAGTGCAGCGATTCGGGAAACAAACAACAAACAACGAACAACGAACAACAAACAACGAACAACAAACAAATCATTCTATTTACCCCGCCAGTGCATTCACAGCAATCCACGCCATGAGTGCGATTGACGTTTCGAGGCTTTTTTCGTCCACATCAAAAGTGTTGGTATGCAAACCGCTCGTGATTCCTCGGGCTTGGTTGGCAACGCCCAGGCGGTAAAAGCAGGAAGGCACTTCGTTGGCAAAATAGCTGAAGTCTTCGGCAGTCATGCGCAGGGGCAAGTCCACCACCTTATCTGCGCCAAGCAGCTCCACAGCCCACTTTTTCACGTTGGCAGCAACAGCAGGATCGTTGTAAACAAAGGGATAGCCGTGATCGATAAACACCTTGCATTGGCCGCCCATGCTTTGCGCAATGCCCTCGGCCAATGTGCCGATGCGACGATGGGCTTCCTGCCGCCAGCCTTCGTCGAAAGTACGCAGCGTTCCGGCTATCTTCACCTGGTCGGGGATGATGTTGGTTTGGCCATTGGCAATAAAGCGCCCAAACGAAAGTACGGTGGGCATGTCGGGCGAGGCCTGCCGGCTAACGATTTGCTGTAGCGCCACCACGATATGCGAAGCAATGAGCACCGGATCGATGAGCCGTGACGGTAAGGCACCATGACCACCTTTTCCGGTGATAGTGAGGTGTATTTCGTCGGTTGAAGCCATATATTCGCCGGCTCTTACGCCTACCATTCCGGCTTCCAGCTCCGGGTAAACGTGCTGGCCGAAAACGTTTGCTGGTCGTGGGTTTTCCATGGCGCCGGCGCGAATCATCTGTATGGCTCCTCCGGGATAGCGCTCCTCGCTGGGCTGGAAAAACAACTTGACGGTTCCTTCAAATTCGCCCTTCAATTCCGCGAGTATTTGCGCTACACCCAGCAGCGACGAAGTGTGTACGTCGTGGCCACAGGCATGCATCACGCCAGGGTTTTGCGATTTGTAGGGAACCTGATTGGCTTCTTCTATGGGTAGCGCGTCCATGTCGGCGCGCAAAGCAATGGTTTTCTTTTGTGGATTGCGTCCTTCTATTATCGCCACAATCCCCGTTTCGGCAATCCCTGTTTGGTGCTTTATTTTCATTTCGGTAAGATGCGCCGAAACAAAGGCAGCCGTTTGGTGCTCTTGCATGCTCAGCTCGGGGTGGGCGTGCAAGTGGCGGCGCCAACTGATTACCTGCCCCAGATATTGCTGGCTTAAAACGCGTATCTTTTTCTTTATCTGATCCATAAAAAGGTTTTATTAAAAAAAAGACAAAAATAACGGATTGCTGATAGCCGATGGCAAAATGATTTTATTAGCTTTGCTGCTGCAAAAAAAACTTGCTCATTGATTTTCCAAACCAAAAGCTATGAATTTTTATAAAAAAATCTTTTTTGCTGTGGCAACAGCATTCCTATGGTTTTTATGCCCACAGGCGAGCGCGCAAAATTACGTATCCGGCTATGTGATAGTGGCTCCAGGCGACACATTGAATGGGATGATTGATTACCTGGAGGGAATGCAAAATCCAAAATACATCAATTTCAAAAAGTCGAGGCAGGATCAGCAAACCACTATTTATATGCCTGCCGACATCATCGAATGGGGTGAATCGGGTCGGGTGTTTCGCTCGGCCACGGTAGATGTGGAGCTGAGCGCTGACAAAACCCCTGGTTTAGACACTGTGAGCGATCTTCATATCGAGAAAAGGCAGGTCTTTTTGCGCACCATTGTTATTGGCGAAAAGTCGCTTTTTCAACTCACACTACCCTACAAAGAACTTTTTTACATCTACAACGATGGCAACTATGAGCTGCTGATTTATAAAAGATACATGGTAAGCAAGCCCCTGTTGCCCGACAAAGATGCCTACAAGAATTACTACATGGGACAACTCATCGAATATCTGGATGACTGCCCGAAGATGCAAAAGAAGATTTATAAAAGCAAATACACCCTGCAGGGGATGCTGCGATTGTATGATCATTACAACAAGTGCAAACCCGAATCCGGCGATGTCATTATTCGCAGTCAGGGATTAGAAACAACTTATGGTATCAGCGCCGGGGTATCCATAACTACGTTGGCCAACCTTGACGAAGTGAGCGAACTTCATTTTAGCGAGGATTATGATAAGCATTCTACCAGAGGTGCCTATGCCCTTTACCTGGATTTAATACTGCCACGCACTAATAAGCACTGGTCTATTTACAATGAGGTAATGTTTAGTTCATTTCACTACAGCAGCGTAAAGGATGAGGCGCTTTCGCCCGGCAATTATATTACTTTCGATGCAGCTTTCGGGCAATCCACTGTTAGTCTCAACAACCAGGTGCGCTATTATTATCCGGTAAAGGAGCTAAAGCTATTTGCAAATGCCGGAATCAGCAATGGTATCAATTTTATGCATAGCTCTGTCGAGGCCACCTCACATTATGGGTCGCAGGGGCATGTCAATAATCTTGATCTTATTTTAGAATATCAAAGGTGGGAACGTGGATTAATCGCAGGGGCTGGTGCTCAATACAAAAGGCTGGAGCTGGAAGTGCGATATGAAAAAGCCAGTACCACCAGGTTTCGTGGCGTAAAGACACCTACCGGCAGTATATTCTTTCTGCTGAAGTTTGCCTTTTGATGCGAAGCCGGTTTAAAACCTCAGAACTTATTATGGTTGATTACGGTTTCCTTGATAACAAAATGGGATGGTGGCGGTTAATAGAGTATTAAAAAAATAATTATCATTAAGAAATCAAATGGAAAGAGAATCAAGAGAGATGCGCCTGGCGGTACTCATCGATGCCGACAACATACCTTATGCAAACATTAAAGGGATGCTGGATGAAATTGCAAAATTGGGCACGCCCACCATCAAACGTATTTACGGCGACTGGACGCGGCCTACTGTTGCGGGCTGGAAACCGGCGCTGCTCGAACATGCCATAACTCCCATACAACAATACAGCTACACGTCGGGCAAAAATTCCACCGATTCGGCCATGATCATCGACGCTATGGACATCCTGCACAGCGAAAAGGTGAACGGCTTTTGTCTGGTGTCGAGCGACAGCGATTTTACGCGCCTGGCCACCCGCTTGCGCGAATCGGGAATGTTTGTGGTGGGGCTGGGCGAGAAAAAAACTCCCAACCCTTTTATCGTAGCCTGCGACAAATTTATCTATATCGAAATTATTGGCTCCAAAGAGCGCCCCAAATCCAAACCGAATGCTCCTGTTGCATCCGGAACATCCGATTACGAAGAGATGGATCAACGGTTTATAAATCTACTCAAGGCTTCCATCGAAGACCTGGGCGACGACAATGGCTGGGCTTTCCTGGCGGAGCTGGGCAACCTCATCATCAAAAAGAAACCCGACTTCGACCCGCGGAATTATGGCTTCCTGAAACTAACGCCATTAATAAAATCACTGAACGAATATTTTGAGGTGGACGAGCGGGAAGTAGAAAATAAGCGCATCAAACACATTTATGTGCGTGTGCGCAAATAAAAAATATGGGCGGCAACAGATTTTTCCGGCGAATAATTATCAGCGAAAGCTTGTGCTATGAAAGTTGATCTGGATCAATTTATCGTTTTACTAAAAAAAGAATTGGGACTGATGCTAAGCATCAGCTTTGGCGTGTTTTTGTTTGTACTTTTTTTTCGCCCATTCCCAATGTTCATCAACGATGCCGACAACCGGCTGCTGATTGTTGCCGGGCTTAGCGGCATTATTTTCTTGCTAATGATCGTCACGCGCATTACCCTACCCTGGCTCGTGCCACGCTATATAACGCCTCATGCCGAGAGCGAGCTGCCTCCTGTGGCGGCCAGCCTTACTTTGCTGGTGCTAAGTTCGGTGGCTTTTGCTTTTTATCTGCATTATGTTGCAATGATGCCCGTAAGTTTCGTCACCATTATCCGCATCGTTTTGTTGTGTGCTGCCTCGGTGGCGGCACTCAGGGTTACTGATGTAATGCTCAGGATGCGCCTGGAGCAGCAGCACCTGCTCAAAGAGAAAAAGCACATGCAAGTGCAGCTCGAAAGATACGAAGATGACTTCCTGAACAAGATCATTGAGCTGCCTTCCGACAATCTCTCCGAAAATCTTACGGTGGCTGTGGCTGATGTAGTATTTGTGCGCTCGGCTGATAATTATGTAGAAGTGGTGTTTCGGGACGGTGAGCAACACACCAAGAAACTCCTGCGCAACACACTCAAAAATGTTGGCGTGCAGTTGCAGCCCTACTCCAACTTCCTGCGCTGTCATCGCACCAGCATCGTCAACTGCCATTACATGGAAAAGCTGGTTCGGCAGCAAAACAATTACTACCTCACCCTGAAAAACAACAGCGAAACTTTGCCTGTGTCGCGGCAGTATTTGATGAGCGTCAGAGAAAGCCTATAGCGGCACAGGGGCGGATGGCACTCACGCTAAAGTTGTAGCACTGGCTGCAAACGGGTAGTAGTTGTCACAATAAGGGGATTATTCGTCACTATTATTTTTTTTTAGCAGCATTACCTATTATTTTTGCTGCAAACAAAAACAAAAGCAGACGCCAAAATTTTGTACCGCATCCGTTTTCGATTATTCATTTATTAATACAATAACAATATGCAAGAGAAGAAAATAAAATTTGCAACACACGATAAACCTGAATTTATTAAAGAATTGCGCGCCAGCGTTCGCACTTATTTTGAGGAGCACAACCTTTCGCGCTATGGCAACCGGAGCCTGTTTATCAAATCCATCGCCATGCTTGCACTTTACATTATTCCTTACGTGCTGATGATGACGGGTGTGGTAACGGCTATCCCGCTGTTGTTTGCCATGTGGGTGCTGATGGGCATCGGTATGGCCGGCATAGGAATGGGACTGATGCACGATGCCAACCACGGCACTTATTCTGAAAACCAACGCATGAACCGGTGGGTGAGTAAGTCGATTTACCTGTTGGGAGGTTTCCCGCCCAATTGGCGTTATCAGCACAATACAATGCACCACGGCTTTACAAACATCGAAGGCCACGATGAAGATATTCGACCTGTCGGGATTTTGCGCTTTTCGCCCCATCGGCCCTTGTATGGTATCCATCGTTTTCAGCAGTGGTATGCCTGGTTTTTTTACGGGCTGATGACCATCAGTTGGTCAACCACCAAGGATTTCCGGCAGCTCATCGGTTATCACAGGCAGAATGTGCTTCCCGGAGGCAGAGAGAGTTTTCCACGTTTACTTACCGATCTGATCATTACCAAAATAATATACTTCGGGGCATTGATTGTTTTGCCCATCATCCTGCTTCCGGTAGCGTGGTATTGGGTGGTTCTATTTTTTCTGGCAATGCACTTTGTGGCGGGATTTATTCTGGGTGTGGTTTTCCAGTCGGCGCATGTAGTGCCATCATCGGTCTATCCTTTGGCCGACGACGAAGGAAACATGGAGAATAGCTGGGCTATCAGTCAGCTTCTGACCACCGCTGATTTTGCACCTCGAAACAAACTACTTTCGTGGTACACCGGCGGATTGAATTTTCAAATTGAGCACCATTTGTTTCCCAATGTAAGCCACGTTCATTACCATAGTCTGGCTCCGCTGGTGCAGGCCGCCGCCGCCAAATATGATCTGCCATATCATCAGCAGGGCAGCTTTGGAGCGGCTTTGCGCAATCATTACCAGATGCTGCGTCAGCTCGGACGTACGCGCATTGTGCAACCAAATACCGTAGCGGCAATGGAAGCACAACCTTTGCTGGTAAAGATTTAGGTTTGTTATTAAAAACCAAAACATAAGGCGGGTTTTGTATAAATCTGCTTTCGCAAAATCGCCGGAAGAATCTTTGTCTTATTTTTGTTGCAAAACATTAACTGATGAACCGTCAACAACTCACCAATCTTATTCGCCGCAAGCAATCGTTTCTTTGCATTGGCCTGGATAGCGACCTGGCCAAAATTCCCCGTCATTTACTCCATGTGGATGATCCACTTTTTGAGTTCAACCGCCAGATCATCGATGCTACGCACGATCTGGCGGTAGCCTATAAGCCTAACCTGGCATTTTACGAAAGCCTGGGCAGCCGCGGCTGGCACAGCCTGGAACGCACCATCGAATATCTTAAAACGTTTGGCAACGACCTTTTCACTATTGCCGATGCCAAGCGTGGCGACATTGGCAACACTTCCGGCCAGTATGCCAAAGCGTTTCTGGCCGAACCGCCTGATGGGCTTGGGTTTGACGCCCTCACTGTGGCGCCCTACATGGGCAGCGATTCGGTGATCCCTTTTTTGGCTTATCGCGATAAATGGGTTATCCTGCTGGCGCTCACATCCAATCCAGGTGCCGACGATTTTGAAACACAACCCATGCATGACAGCCGCCTGCTATACGAGCGGATACTGCAGGTTTCGCAGCAGTGGGGCGATGCCGAGAATATGATGTATGTAGTGGGTGCTACCCGCCCTGAACTTTTAGGAGCAGTTCGTAAACTCGTGCCCGATCATTTTCTTTTGGTGCCCGGTGTAGGCGCCCAGGGAGGCAACTTACACGAAGTTTGCCGGTATGGCATTACCTCCCACTGTGGACTGATCATCAATTCCTCTCGTGAAATAATCTATGCCTCCGCCGAAAAAGATTTTGCGAAAGCTGCACGCGAGCGGGCTTTGTCGATGCAACAACAGATGCACATGGAATTACGACACATGGGATTGGTCTGATGATTACAAAAACAGAACACAAATGACGCAGCCTGCCCCGCATTTTGGGTGGCGATATAGATAAATCGAAACCGTAAAGCTACAGTTATATGAGAATAATTGGTGTGCGACGTGTTTCTTTTAATACCTCACCCCTGCCTTGCCGGCAAGCTGGCCCGCCCCTCTCCTATTGGGGAGTTTTTCTGCTTGAGCAGATAGGAGTTTGCTAATCGAATTATTCTTCAATGGCTTTCACACCGGGCAGTTCTTTGCCTTCGATATATTCGAGCATGGCGCCGCCGCCGGTAGAAACGTAGCTCACGCGGTCGGTGAGGCCATATTTATTGATGGCTGCCACTGAATCGCCACCGCCAATGAGCGAATAGGCGCCTTTGTCGGTAGCCTCGGCAACCTTCTCGGCAATCAGGCGAGTGCCTTTGGCAAAGTTCTCCATCTCAAACACGCCCATGGGTCCGTTCCAGAGTATGGTTTTGGATTTCCCGATGATTTCTGCAAAATGTTGGCAGCTCTCCGGCCCGATGTCCAGACCCATCCATCCGTCAGGGATTTGATCAGCCGGTGCAGTTTTGTAGTTGGCATCATTTTCAAATTTGTCAGCGATAATGGCATCGGTCGGGATAAACAGTTGCACGCCTTTTTCTTTGGCATCGGCGACAGCCTGGCGCGCCGTTTCGATGAGGTCTTCTTCGATAAGCGAGTTGCCGGTGTGTCCGCCCTGCGCTTTTATAAAGGTAAACATCATGCCGCCGCCAATGATCAGATTGTCAACTTTATCGAGTAGGTTTTTGATGATCTCGATTTTTCCGGAAACTTTAGCACCGCCCAGGATTGCCGTGAAGGGACGCTTGGGGTCTTTCAATACATTGTTGATGTGTGTTAGCTCGTTGGCCATCACGTAGCCAAAATATTTGTCGGTGGGGAAAAATCCGGCAATGATGGTGGTGGAGGCATGGGAACGATGCGCGGTACCAAAGGCGTCGTTTACGTAAACATCGGCCAGCGCTGCCAGCTCACCGGCAAAGTTGCGGTTGCCTCTGGTTTCTTCTTTGTGAAACCGCAAATTTTCGAGCAACAGCACGTCGCCGTTTTTCATGGCGGCTGCCATGCGACGTGGTTCTTCGCCAATGCAGTCGTTAGAAAACTTCACTTCGCATCCCAGCCGCTCACTAAGTGCAGGCACCAGATACTTCAACGAATATTTCTCTTCTGGGCCTTCTTTGGGGCGCCCCAGGTGCGACATCAAAATAGCCATGCCGCCATCGTTCAATATCTTTTTTATGGTAGGAATGGTCGCGTCGATACGTGTGAAGTCGGTGATGTTTTGATGCTCATCGAGTGGCACGTTGAAGTCAACACGGATGATGGCGCGAAGCCCATTAAAATTCAGGTTATCAATAGTTTTCATAATAAATTTAGATTTTAAATTTTCAGGATTTTGATAATAGATTGCAAAAATAAGATAAACCGGCACAATCAGAAGCTGGTAAGGCGGGAAATTATAAGCGGTAAATCTTAAAGGTTGTCAAATTAAAATAAGCGCCCTCTGCAATTTTCTCATTTTATTTTGGCTCTGATACAGTTTTTTGTAGCGGGGTTCATGAAGAATTATCGTTTTCTTCTCTGTTCCCTCTACTCGCTCTGTGGTTTCAGCATTCCGCTTCATTCGCCAAAAAAATAACCACAGAGGGCGCAGTGAACGCAGAGGCAAAACGTAGAGGAAAGATGATGAGTTGCTTTGGCTCTGATACAGTTTTTTGCAGCGGGGTTCATAAAGAATTATCGTTTTCTTCTCTGTTCCCTTTGTTTGCTCTGTGGTTTCTGTATTCCGCTTCATTCGCCAAAAAAATAACCATAGAGGGCGCAGTGAACACAGAGGAAAAACGTAGAGGAAAGATGATGAGTTGCTTTGGCTCTGATACAGTTTTTTGTAGCGAGGTTCATGAAGAATTATCGTTTTCTTCTCTGTTCCCTCTGTTTGCTCTGTGGTTTCTGTATTTGATTACAATCGCCAAAAGAATAACCGCAGAGAACGCAGAGGAAAAACGTAGAGGAAAGATGATGAGTTGCTTTGGCTTTGATACAGTTTTTTGTAGCGGGGTTCATGAAGAATTATCGTTTTCTTCTCTGTTCCCTCTGCTCGCTCTGTGGTTTCTGTATTCCGCTTCATTCGCCAAAAAAATAACCACAGAGGGCGAAGTGAACGCAGAGGAAAAACGTAGAGGAAAGATGATGAGTTGC
>SABY01000194.1 GCA_009928785.1 Clostridia bacterium
GGTTTGGAAATGAAACTATCTTTGCGTGATGAAACAAAAGGATCCAATAAATAAATGGCAACTCCGGCAAAAAGAAAAATGTCTTCTTAATGTACCGGAGACGGAACAAAGACAGAAAGGTGGCATAAAAACAAGTTAGGTGCAAGCCTAAAAAAAGAAGAACAAAAAATGAAAAGATTAGGATTTTTATTTTTAATCACATTTTTGACCAACATTATTTTTGGACAGGACATTAACAGTTTGGGCGTTGATAATAATCCATTACTAAATATTCATGAATCCGAATTTCTTAAAAATCAATTAGAATTGGAATCATTTGATTTTAGTGATAAAAATGTTGCTTATTATTTTAGTCTTGTTGGAGTTCAAACAAAAATGGAATTTTTTAGTGATGCAAAAAAACACTTGAGTAGTGGAAATAGTTTGTCACTCCAACTTGTAATGCTTGATTCAAATGAAAAAATAGAAACAGGAGGATTTGATGTTATTATAGTCGCCTGGTCTAAAAAACAAGTTACACCAAAAATGAAAGAAAAAATGATTGAAAAATTAAAAGAGGCCAGCACCTAACAACAGCGCATAGTGCATGCCAGGAAAAGTTTCAAAACAAAATTGAAAAGTGAAACTAAAATCAAGAAACTAAAGGTAAATTTGAAGTAAAACGGCACGCACCATCGCTACAACCGTTATGGGTAATGCTGGAAAACCGAAAAACAACTGAGAAATCAAAAATAAAAAATACAGAAACGAAAAAAGTTATCTTTGTGTAAAAGGTTATTATGGAATTTAAAATACTGACATCTCAACTTCTAAAAGCTTACACTGACTCGGTGAAAGAATCTCCTTTAAAAAAGTTGGAGAATATAAAAAAAATTGAAATGCAGGTTGACTATTTTCAATTTTACAAATCAGTTTCATCAGTTTATTCATCAAAAATAGAAGGTGAAGACATAGACTTTGACAGTTTCTTTAAACACAAATTTTTAAACGTAAAATTCAGACCTGATTACACAAGAAAAGCAGATGATTTATATGCTGCATACGATTTCATTGACAACCATAAATTAAACCTTAAAAACGTTCAAAAAGCACACTCAATTTTAAGTTCTAAATTACTTCCGAAAAGCCAACAAGGATTAATTCGGGCAAATCCAATGTTTGTAATAAACAGCGAAGACAAAATTGAATATGTTGCCGCAAGCCCTGAAATTGTCAAACGAGAACTACTTAAATTATTCGATGATATTGATTCTTTGATAAAAAAAGAATTAAATCCATTTGAAATATTCTATTACGCTTCATTAATTCATTTGGTTTTTGTTAAAATACATCCGTTTCAGGATGGAAATGGAAGGACAGCTCGATTAATAGAAAAATGGTTTCTAATAGAAAAAATCGGGCAAAAGGCGACTTCTGTCCAATTGGAAAAAAATTATTACAGGAAAATTAAAGATTATTATTCCAATATAAAAAAACTTGGACTTGAATACGAGGATTTAAATTATGGTAAAAGCTTGGATTTTTTATTAATGACAGTATCTGGAATTGATGAAGAAAAATAAAAGCACTAACCCATAACAAAGTGCATATTTCAGGGCGGGCGCGGTGCGTATTTTGGGCGGCGGGTTCTCGCACCGCCGTTCAGCCCTGCCGGACATGAACGCTCTTCGAAACCCGCCCCGCAACATGCACAAACCGTTGCGAATCAGCTAAATTCACAACAGTTGAGGAAAAGTACCTGACAAACCCTACTCACCGCTCATTTCTCCGCCTGCCGATGTGGACTGCCTTCTGCCGACTACCTTCCTGCCTTCTACCCCTCTTCCATCCCTACCTCCTGGTTGCCGTCGCGTTGCAGCGTGCGTATCAGTGTTTTGGTTTTAGAATTATTGACATAGGCAAAAATGAGAATTACCACAAGGATGGCAATGGTGTAATAAACAAAAGCGGGTATCGGCACCGGATCGCCGGCGGCGTAGCTGTGCAGCCCCGACAGGTAATAATTCACGCCAAAATAAGTCATTAGCACGGAGCTAAAGCCCACCACGGCCAGCGCATTGAACACGTAGCGTCCCATGATGCCGGGGATAAAGTTGAGATGAACAATCACGGCATAAACCAAAATCGTTATCAGCGCCCAGGTTTCCTTTGGGTCCCAGCCCCAGTAACGCCCCCACGACTCGTTGGCCCATACGCCACCCAGAAAAGTTCCGATAGTAAGCATATACAACCCAATGGTAATGGTGGCTTCGGCGGTGAGCGAAATCTCGCGGATAGTAAGATTAAAACTCACCAGGTTTTTGCGATTCTGGAAAATCATCAGCAACAGATTGAAAAGCCCCAGGATCATCCCAAGTCCTAAAAAGCCATAACTCGAAGTGATGATGGCCACGTGAATGGTGAGCCACACCGACTTGAGCACTGGTACCAGATTGGTCACCTCAGGATTCATCCAGTTGAGATGCGCCACAAACAAGGTGAGCGATGCCAGCACTGTGGTGGCTGCCAGGGCAATGTTGCTGCGGCGCGAAAGCAGGAAGCCGCCCGTCATAGTGGCCCAGGCAATAAATATCATACTTTCGTAGCCATTGCTAAGCGGTGCATGGCCAGAGATGTACCATCGTGCCGCGATGCCCAGCGTCTGCAAAAGATACATCACCGCCAATATTCCTATCAGTACATTTTTAAAAATATTTATCCTGAGCTTCGGCGCCACCAGCTTGGCAAAGAGCACCACCAGGAATATTAAGCCTATCAAACCGTAATAGCGGAAAAGCCTTTCAAAAATCTCTACTTTGTTATAAATAATTTCGATGTTGCGGTGTGTATCGGAGGGCAGCAGGTCGCCGGCATATTTGTGTTGATAAACATCGATGGCAGCTACAATGTCGTTGGCAGCGGAATAATCGCCGGTATTCCAGGCTTCGGCCAAAGTATTTGCGTAAAGCGGAATAACGTTGCGCACAAAGTTGCTGTCGTCGGCCGGAATACCCGTCACTGCTTCGTTTGGGGCAAACCATTTGCTGGCCGGATCTGTAGTTTTTGGAAATAGCTTCAGGTAGTTGTAGGTGTAAATAAGGTAGAAGATGTTCACCTTCTCATCCATCTTTATCACCTCTTTGTCAAACTTGGTTTGCTCCATGCTTTTCTTCTGGTAAGCCGTTTCCACCCACTGGCTCAAGCGGTAGCTGTTGGTTTGGCCGGATTGGAAAAAGTTAGAGAAGCTGGCGTATTTGCCGCTGATGCCAAGTTGGTCGCGAAGCTCTTTGTTGGTAATTTTGAGCAATGGCACCTGTTGCCATAGCGCCGGATCGGTAATGATTCCCAGCACGATCTGGTCGGAGGTGAGTCCCTGGAAGTTGGTGGTGCCGGTAAATTTGCGCGTCAACTGCCCGGTGAGTGAGTTTACCGGCTCCAGCCGATTGCCGGGTCCCAGCACTATCAGTTCACCAAAGGCTTTGGCATGTCCGCGGTCGATTACCGGAACCTGCGTGCCATTCACGTCAGTCATCTCCTGCGATGTGGCAGGCATGGCCATCGCAACCATCAACATCAAAATAATTACCTGCAGCAAGTTCATTTTTCGATGGCGCGTTTCGGTAATTTTATTTAATAAATATCTAAACCGTGTGCGCTTGCTTATCAGCGCCATCACCATACCCAGCGCCATCAGAAAATAGCCGATGTAGCTCACAATGGTTCCGATGCCATCGTGGTTTACCGACAGCACCGTGCCTTGTTCGTCGGTGTCGTACGACGACTGATAAAAGCGGTAGCCGCGGTAGTTGAGGATATGATTCATAAAAATCCGGAAGTCGAATCGGTTGTCGCGGTCGGTGTCGATCAGCGTTACCTCGCTGGCATACGACGACGGGCTGTTGGAGCCTGGGTAGCGATCGAGGATAAACTCGTTGAGCTGCAAAGCAAAAGGAATGGGAATGGTGATGGCGCCATAGGCGATATTTAATGTTTTACCATCTATTTCCACAGGCTCAGCCTGACCCTGCACGCCACGGTTTCCGGTAACCCAGGTGCTGATGGTGCGGTTGTCGCTGCTGATGCGCAACATTACGGCATCCAAACCTGTGGCTTGTTGCATTTGATTGCTGGCAGGCACCGGACGCAATACACCACTCGGCTCGAAGCTGCGCAAAACGATGCGACTCTGGCCCAGATTATAAAGTTGCATCGGCTGCATTTCGGCTTTTTGTCCAGGTGCTATAAATCCGCCCACCTCAGAGCGCATGTTGGTGATAAAAATAGTGTCGATAGCACGAAGCATCAGCCGGCTCTCTTCAAACGTCAACTGCAACCCGCCTGCAAGCGTATCGCCGCCCTCAAAACTTATTTGCATGTTGCCCACCTGCTGCACATCGCCCGAAGTTAACGTGAGCGTTTCGCGCTGCATGCCATTCATTACAAATAACGACAGGATAGGATCGCCGCCCTTTACCGGAACCACTTCGAGAGTTGCGTTGGCAATGTATCCGGTGGTTTCTATTTCAAAATCCCCATCCGGTGTTTCCAGGGTAAAGTCGGGCGCCTTCATCCCGTAAGGCGATAAAAGCACATGCTGCTGCCCGGAGTATGTTTCCCCACCACTTTGGTAGGCGGCGGTAAGGTAGGTGTTGTTGCTAACGATCTCGCTGCTGGTTTTCCCTTCGCGGATGTGCATCACTCCTTCATAACTATAAAATCGTGTAATGCCGGCGCCAACAAGGATCACAATAAAGGAAAAGTGAAACAAAAATAACGAATACTTCTTACGGCGCCAAGAATGATGGATAACCAGACTGCCAGCCAGATTTATTGCCAGAAGCGCAAGCAGTATTTCAAACCAGGTGGCCTCGTAAACGGCTACGCGCGCGGCGATGGTTCCGTAGTCGTTTTCGATAAAGGTAGCAATGGCTGCCGACAGTGCAAACATGAGCAACAATA
>SABY01000055.1 GCA_009928785.1 Clostridia bacterium
GAAACACAGAAACGGATCGTTGGCCACGCCCGTCTGGAAAGCGCTGTACGGATCATCATCTTTCCATAGTTGGTATTCCACACCTTGTTCCCAGCCGTCGAGGCACAGCTCCACTCCTTCGCAAAGTACCCCTCCCGGAATAATCGGGAACTCCAGGGGCGAGGGATTTGCTTCAATGCTTCCCAGCATATCCCTTTCGCAACCGGTAAAAGGATTGATTGCATGAACGGTATAGGTACCGGGAATGTCAACTTCATCAAAGACTAAAAACCCTGGTACGCCGGTACCGTTCACGGTTTGCACCGCGTTGCCATTGTACATCAACTGATAGGTAACACCAAGCTGCGAACCGCTAAGCAGCGGCGTTACAGGAATACACGTTTCACCACCCTGAGCCGTCAATTGGTAAATAAGCGGCAATGGATTAATGGTAAACTGACAGATGCCTGCCATCATCGACGACTGACCATTGCTCAGGTTGGTAGCTCTAATGCTATAAAATCCGGGCGTAGCTATCCCCGGCCAGTGCAGCGTGTCGCCGGTGCCGGGTTGTATGGGTAAAACCGGAAACACAGCATTGCGCAAAAGCAAATATTCTACTCCCAGCTCCGAGCCAGCCAGGCTAATGGTACCCGACTGTCCAAAACAAACAGGTGCCGGGCAAATTAGCGCATAGGCGGTTGGCTGAAGATTGATAACATAATGATATAAATAAGGTGTGCCCCAACATTCAGTCCCGTCGGGAAGCACCAGATAAGCCGTTACCTGGTAGGTAATAATGCACGTTGGCGGGCCTCCCGCTTCGATGGTAACTACTTGTGCAGGCAAAAGATTGGTTTCGCCCTGCGCTAACTCGTAGGTGGTAAAACCCGGACAGGTGGTGGAAAGATATTCCCAATGGAAGCTTACGCCGGCCACGTTGCTTGTAAAAGTTACCGGCTGGGTAAGCTGGCCTGAAATCACGGTTTGTTGATTGATATTGTTGGTAATCTGCGCCACCGGCATCACCTGAACTTCCAGCGTTACACTTTGGCCAACGCACGAATTTGGTGCGGGACCAATGGGCGTTATCTCATAAAACACCGTGCAGATATCACTACTGCCATTAATAATTTCGTCTTCGATGATATCGCCAACGCCACTGCTATTGCCCGTGCAATTACCATTGGGCTGCGTAGTCCATTGGTAGCTGCTTCCCGGCACGTTGGATTGTGGTTCGTAATCGAGCGGAACGCCAGAGCAAACCGACAAAGAAAGCACGCTGGTGACTGACGGAACCGGAAGCACAACTACCTGCGCTGATGCCTGAACGGTAGAAAACCCGTCAAAAACTACCAATTGATAAGTGGTAGTAGCAGCCGGCGACACCGTGATACAGGCATTGCCGGAGATAAATCCCGGAGGTTGTGATGTCCAGCTAAAGGTGTAGTTGCCGGTACCTCCGGCAGGCATGGCGCATAAAGTTGCTGATTCTCCAGGGCAAATCTGTGCTGCATCCGGATCGATGGTCACCGACAAAGCATCGCCTTCCACATCAATATATACTTCGTTGCAGCCAATACATCCATTGATATCGGTAACGCAAAAAGTAAAGGTTACATCCGTAATCAATGGCACAGTCGTAACGTTTTGCTGGCTGGCATTTCCGGCAATAAGACCCGCCGGCTGCCACTGATAGTTGATGTAGGGCGGTGTTCCTCCCGAAACTGTTCCGGACAAATCTACCGTCATGCCGTTGCTGATGATCTGATCCATCCCTGCGTTGGCAACAGGTGATGGCAACATACTTATTGTAATGACATTGCTCGTATCACTATCACAAACATCGGATATCACCAGTCGCTGGTAATATGTTTTAACATTCAGAGCGGGTGGCTGATAATCTTGTCCGGTAGCAGCAGGCACATTGGCAAATACCGGCTGTGCATCGGTTGCTTTTTGCCATTGGTAAGTAAAATTACCACAAGCGCCATCGGGCAAACTGCCAATAAGAAGTATCGGTATAGTTCCGACACAGACAAGCTGATCCTCCATTATAATATTATTACTGATTGAATCGCAAACTTCGATTATCACCAAATTTGAAAATATCGTCGGACAGGGATCGGAAATGGCTTCACGCCTGTACCAGGTGGTAGCCAAAAGATTGGCGGGCTGGTAATCGAGGAGTACTGCGCCGGGCAAAGGATTCCAGTTAATACCATCGGGTGAGCTGTACCATTGGTATGCCATCTGTCCGTTGCCACCAAAAGCAATGGTTCCGGTTAGCATATCGGGCGCATTGCCCATGCATATCTGCTGGTCATCAACAATTGAATTATTCTGTACCTCCGGATAAATCGTAATTTCCACTACGGCAGAAGTGTCGGCGCAGTTGCCGCCGTCGTCGGTTACAATTCGTCGAAACCAAGTACTTACAGCAAGTGCATTGGGATTGGTGTAGTCTTGCGTATTGCCACCAATATTAGCCCATACAGGATTAGCAGCAGTGGACTTTTGCCAGGTGTAATTATAAATACCTGTTCCACCTTCAGGTAACGATCCCGAAATGAAAATTGGCGACATGTCGCTGCACATCTCCGCATATTCCGGTGTGATAATGTTGTTGGTAATAACGGGCGAAAGAATTATTTGCAGTGTATCAGTATCGCTGCCGCATTCGTTGGTAATGGTTACGACTGCCTCATACGTGCCTACATCGTTGAACTCCACAATCGGGAAAGCAGAAGTATTGCTGGTAGGCGGCACGTAGCTTATTGGTCCTGGGCCGGTAATGTTCCAGAGATAAGCTGGTACCAAAGTGTCACAATTGATTTCATAATTGGGTAGCAACGCCAAAATTGCCTCACCACAAACAGCGAAAGCTGGCTCATCAAAACTAACCTCCGGAGGCTCACAAATGATGATAGTCTTGCTAATGGTGTCGGGACCACAACTATTTTCGATAATCATTCTAATGGTAAAATAACCGGAAGTGTTGAACTGTATCAAAGGATCAGGAATATTATTTAAGCCTTCAAATCCCGGCGTGATAAACTGCGCTCCGGCAGCCGGCTGAACATTCCATAGGTATTCAGGTATTCCTTCGCCTCCCGGATCACTCGTGTTGGTAAATTGTACCTCTGCCGGGATGCAGGCGTCGAAATTTTCAATATCAAAATCGGCTATAGGTGGCTCTTGTATAAATATCTGAACTTCTACTGTCACGATGCCGGAGTTGTTGTTGATGTCGTCGCCTGTCCAGGCAGTGAGAGAAACAGTGTACCATTGGCCGGCTTGTGTAAAATTATGCACCGGCTCAAAAAGGTTAGAAATATTGTCGGGTCCTGAAGCAGGATCACCAAAATTCCATTCATAATGCGTTTCGGTTGTAAAACCCTGTCCATTATTAATAATAAAAAATCCTAACTGTGTTAAGTTGCCAAAGAAAACCGGATTGCAGGCAAACATTTGACCCGCACCGGCACCCCACTGTCCATCGAGCGTATCGATAACAGGTTCGACAGGACACGAAACATAAATGGGACAAACAATCGAGTAAGTTTCATCACAGGGATTGGCCGCCGTGCAGGTGGCTTTGAAGGTGTATCGCTGATCGTTGGGGTTTACACAAAAATTTAAATCGACCGAGCAGGTGGTATAAACATGAGTTAAAATATGATTTAAAGGCAACTCATTCTGAAAAAGTGTGATGGAGGTGCCGTCACCGAAATCGATATCATACCGCGTTCCCGGAGTGTTGTTATAGGTTTCGGGCGCAATGGGAAAATCGACTGTAAAAGGTGCAACACCCCATGTATTGCCCGGACTGCCAATGCCGCCCGAAGGCGTACTTCCGATAAAAATGTAATACGTCTTTAGGTGGTTGCAACCGTTGGCTCCATTTACGGTGTAGGTGAGGGTTTTGAATCCAAGCCCGGTGTAGAGGTGACTAATGGGCGCATCAAACTGGGCAGAAGAATAATCTGGCGAATTATCGCCCCAATTAATAGTGTACCAGATATTGGTGGCGGTGGTGTTGCTGATGTTTGTAAAAGTAAAAACCGCGGATACTTCTGCTCCGCAATAGGCAAACGTTACGGTATCGTCGACAATTTTTGTAGAAATTCCCGGACCGGAAGCGGTGATGCGCGCATCGGGCTTTTGTTGAACAGTTACGGGTTTGGTTATTGAATCTTCACAGCCATTGTCGTCGGTAATTTTAAGTTTTACATCAAAAGTCTCACTGCCATTGCCCCATGCTTCGAAAGTATGATGCGGGTTTTGCAGCGTGGAGGTGTTTTTGCCACCTGAGTCGGGATCATCAAAATTCCAAAACCACGATTCGATTTGTGCTCCCGGTGCATTGGTTACTGACAAATCAGTAAAGGCCACCGGATCGTTGGCGCATTGGTCTTGAGGCGCTGCCGCAAAATCAGCCGTGGGTGGCTGGTTGCGCACAATGGTTACTGTGCCCATTTGCCGCGAGCAACCGGTAATTACGTTTTCGGCCATCACCCGATATTGCCCGGGATCAGTATAACTACCAAATATGAAAGCGCCACCGCCGGGGTTTGGACCCCCAACTTGCGCTAACCCCTTAAAAAGAAAATATTCTACATTAATTTGCGAATTGGCCATTCCAATCATTATTCCGGGCGCATTGGGATAATTGCAAAATATTCCGTTGTCGGAAACGGTAATCGGATGGATGATGGGTAATGGATCCATCACTACATTAACGGTATTGGTTGCCGGCACGGTTAAGTAAATTCCCAGGGGATGAAATCCCGGAAAGATTGCCGTAACCCCATTGCCCGTTACCTGAGCAACGTTACCGGGCGTACCTTGCTTTTTTAAAAGGTAAAGCTGGCCAATTGCGGAATTTTCAATTAGAATTTGCACACCGAGTGGCACCGCTCCCTGGCAATAGTGGCCATTGGCGGGGTTCATGATGAGCGTTTGCGCATTGAGGGTGCCGGCACATACGCATGTACACAGCAGCAACAGGGTAAAAGTAAGATTTTTCATAGCTAATCCTATTATTTTCACACTTAAAAAAATGATAAGAACAACACGTATTTTTAGGGTCTGTAGGGTGGGATTTTGAGCTGTTAAAATTATCAAAAAATCAATCTTCTAAAACAATTTGAAAATTTGATAAAAATAAATGAGAGGGATAAAAGCTGGTTTGATCGAACAAGTGTCAGTGTATCATTGACAAACGTCATGGATTGATGAATAAACGCTTTTTCAAAAATCCTATAATTTATTTGTATTCTAAATAAAAAACCATAAAAAAAGCAACCACTGCGGGTTGCTTCTTGTTTTTTGGAAAATATTGTTCGGGTGCTAATCCAAAATCGGGAATTCTTCTTCTTCAAAATCGGGACACTCTTTGCATTCGAGGCTGCGGTTGTACATCTGCATGGCGCGGTAGCTCATGCCCATGCTCGAGAAGCCGCCGTCGTGAAAAAGGTTTTGCATGGTCACCTTGCGCGTCAAATCACTGAACATGGTTACACAATAATCGGCACATTCGTCGGCTGTGGCATTTCCCAGTGGCGACATACGCTCGGTGAAGTCCATTAGTCCTTCGATGCCTTTTACGCCGCTGCCTGCCGTGGTGCGGGTTGGCGATTGCGAAATGGTGTTTACACGGATTTTGCGCTCGCGGCCAAAGATGTATCCAAAGCTGCGCGCAATACTTTCGAGTAGGGCTTTGGCATCGGCCATATCGTTGTAGCGGTAAAGTGTGCGCTGAGAGGCCACATACGACAAAGCCAGCACCGATCCCCAATTATTGATGGCATCCATTTTATACGCTATCTGCATCACTTTGTGAAAGGATACCGCCGAGATGTCGAGGGTTTTCATCAGATAGTTATAATTGAGGCTGTTGTAAGGATTGCCTTTGCGCACGTTCATCGACATGCCAATGGAATGCAGGATAAAGTCGATCTTGCCGCCGAAATGTTCCATGGTTTGGCTGATGAGGCTTTCCAGGTCCTTTTCGCTGGTGGCATCGGCAGCAATCACGAGTGCTCCGGTTTTGGCTGCCAGCTCGTCAAGCTCGCCAAATCGTAAAGCCACCGGAGTGTTGCTGAGAACAAATTCGGCACCCTCTTCGTGGGCGCGCTCGGCCACCTTCCAGGCTATCGACAAATCGTTGAGGGCGCCAAAGATGATTCCTTTTTTCCCTTTTAATAAATTATAGGCCATAGCGGTATTATGAGTTTTAATGGATAAAAATATTAAAAGGCAAAAGTAAGATTATTTAAAAACAGGAAATGACGGATACTTCGGGACATCAATTGTCCATTAGCTCGGCGGCAGCAGTCAGCGCGGCAGTAGTGATGGTAGCATCGGAGAGCATTTTGGCGATTTCGGTCACGCGTTGCTGCTGTGTTAGTCGGCTGATGATGGTTTGGGTGGTTTGTCCGCTGGTACGTTTGCTA
The DNA here is from genome assembly GCA_009928785.1 of Clostridia bacterium. Taxonomy (GTDB): domain Bacteria; phylum Bacteroidota; class Bacteroidia; order Bacteroidales; family 4484-276; genus SABY01. The sequence continues at coordinate 6,438 of SABY01000055.1, forward strand.
ACAAAATAATGCGTGGTGCCGCGCGCTGCAATCTGCGGCAGATGGGTGATGGCAATTACCTGCATGCGCTCGCCCATGTTTTGTAAAATTGTGGCCATTTTGCCGGCTACTTCGCCGGATACGCCACTGTCGATTTCGTCGAAGATGATGGTAGGAATAAAGTTTTTGAACGCTATCAGGGATTTTATGGCCAACATCAACCGGGAAAGTTCGCCGCCCGAAGCCACTTTCCCCATTTCCATCAGGATGCCGCCTTTGTTGGCATTAAAAAGAAAAGTTATCTCATCGCAGCCATTCTCGGTAAGTTGTCGGGCAGGTGTTATGTCAACTTTAAGACGGGCATCGGGCATGCCAAGCCGGGTAATGGTTTCGGTAATTTTGGCTTCGAGGCCGGAGCTGCCTTTTTTACGATTTACCGATAATACCTCTGCCCGTGATTGCAAATTTTTCTGCATCAATTCCAGCTCCTTCTCCCCTGCTGTAATTTTATCTGCCAACGAATTATAGTCGTCCATTTTGCGGCGGTATTCGTCGCGCACTGCCAGGAGACTTTCTACATCAGCCACTTTGTGCTTGTGCTGCAACTGATAAATCAGGTTTACCCGTTCGGTGAGTGTCTCGGCACGATCAGGATCAACCGATACGCGATCGCCTACTTTATGAATTTCCGCTGCCATATCCATCATTTCCAAGCGGCTGCTCTCGATGCGTTCGCCAATGGCATTGAGTTCGGCAGAGTAGTTTCGCAGCGGTTTATATTCAGTAATGATTTCGCCAAAGATTTGCTCCATCCCATTGTCGGCCTCCAGGAGTTGGCCAACATTATAAAGCCGACTCTTGATCTCTTCCGCATGTCGCAGCATCCCCAATTCCTCTTCTATCTCTTCCTGTTCGCCAATAGCCGGCGCCACTTTTTCAATTTCGGCGTATTGGTATTGATAAAAATCCTGTTCGGTACGCGCCTGCTCTTCTGCTTTGCGCAATGTCTCCACCTGCTGCATCAAATCGCGATAAGTGCGGTATTGCTGGCGATACTGGCTAAGCTCCGGTGCGTTGCCACAAAAATTGTCGAGCACCTCAAGTTGAAAGGATGTATCCTGCAAAAGGATGATACTGTTTTGAGAGTGGATGTCGATGAGCAGGTCGGCCAGCGCTTTCATTTGACTGAGCATCACAGGTGTGTCGTTGACAAAAGCTCTGGATTTTCCGTTGGGTAAAATTTCGCGACGCAGGATGGTAAGGTCAGGCTGATAGTCGAGATTGTTTTCATCAAAAAAAAACTGCACATCCTGCCGGCCAATGTCGAAAAATCCTTCGATCACACATTTCTTATTTTTATCTTTCACGGCCTGCTGGTCGGCGCGCTGGCCAAGAATAAGTGAGAGCGCCCCCAGAATGATAGATTTGCCGGCGCCCGTTTCGCCGGTAAGCACCGAAAAACCTGTCTCGAAAGTGGTTTCGAGCTGGTCGATAAGTGCGTAGTTTTTTATGGAAATTTGTTTTAACAATTTCTTAATGAAAAGATGATTTGCGTGGGCAAAAGTAAAAGAAATTGCCGTGGAAAAAATAGCAGGATGGAACTACCCGTTTATTGACTGCTGATAATTTTCTGGTAGTCGTTGGCATGCGAAGGGTCTATCTCTTTGAGGATGTTCACGGCCTTGGTTTTGTCCATTGGCGCAGCATCGCTAAAGATGTTGATAAACTCATCGCGTTTGGCGTCCATCACCAGTTGCATATAAAACAAGCGCGGCTTTTCGCGATGGGCGCGTTGCAACAACTCAAGTGCTTCCAAAGCTCCCTGGCGGCCATTCTCCAGATTATCCGACATCACATCCAGCCCGCGGCGATGAAAAGTGTACATCGCTTTACGTATGTTGGAATAAGAACTGTTGTTGAGGTTTTCGGAAAGCCAATATCGGTTCTTCATACTCTCGAAGGCTTTCCAGCCCGATTCGCGCGCACCTTGTGCTGTACTCACTACCTGCTGTGCTTTCTCAAAATAGGGTGTGCCTCCCATTGGCTGGTAGGAATCGAAATCCAAACCCAAAAAAATGTAGCAATAAAAAGCAATCACCGAGGTAAGATTGGACGAAAAGGCGTTGTCGCTATACTCGATGGCCTGCCCTTCCTGCCACTGAAACTGAAAATCGTTATCGACGTAATTGAAAAGAGGCGAATTGTAAGAAGTACCATAAACCGGGCGGCGCAGTATCAGATTGATGCGTCCTTTGAATTCATCTGATGATAGCTCCTCGGTGATGGTGATGGCGATGGTGGCTTCGATACGCTCATCAATTTTGTAGGTGTAGTTTGTCCAGTGCCTTTCGTTTACAAATTCGTAAAGCCCTTTGCGCAATTCATTAAACTTTTCGCGGTTGGTTTGCTGTATCTGCGGTGCCGATACCTGCACAGAGGCGTTGAACTCCTGCGCTGTGAGTGTTGCTGCAATAGCAATTATTATCGAAAATGAAAAAATGGATTTGAACATATCGGAAATCTGGTAAGGTTATTTTTTGGTTTTTGATAAACGCCTGCGCCTGCTAAATCATAGCTACCAGTTCATCCAAAATATCAGCAGCAACTTCAGCTTTGGTTTTCAATTCGTATTCGGTAACTTTCCGGTTGCGGTGGATGAGGGTTATTTTGTTGGTGGCCGTCCCAAAACCCGCGCCCTTATCGCGCAAGGAGTTTAAAACGATCATATCCAGATTTTTATTATTAAGCTTCTTCAGCGCATTTTCCAGCGCATTCTCGGTTTCGAGCGCAAAGCCAACAAGTAACTGATCTGGCTTTTTCTCTTTACCGAGTTTTGCCAGGATGTCCACAGTTGGCTGCAATTCGAGGATGGGCGGCTGGTTTTGTTTTTTAATTTTTTCGACAGCTATATTTTTCAGCTTAAAATCGGCCACGGCTGCCGACATAATGGTTACATCAGCGGAAGCGAAATTATCGGCCACAGCCTTCAGCATTTCATCAGCCGTCACCACGTCGATGCGTTTGATATTGGGATGATGGATATTCAGGTGCACCGGCCCCGCCACAAGCGTAATAGTAGCGCCACGCTGGGCAGCAGCCTCTGCCAGTGCAAATCCCATCTGCCCGGAAGAGTGGTTGCCGATGAATCGCACCGGGTCGATGGCCTCAAAAGTAGGCCCGGCGGTGATAAGAAAATGCTTTCCAATAAATTGTTGTGCACCCATAAAGTATTGCTGAATGACCTCAAGCATCTTTTCGGGTTCTTCCATGCGCCCGGCACCGGTGAGGCCGCTGGCCAACTCACCAACTTGCGGCTGGATAAGATGGTGGCCACGACTGATGAGCGTTGTAATATTCTCGCCGGTAGAAGGATGTCTGAACATATCCAGGTCCATAGCAGGAGCAAAAAACACCGGGCATTTGGCCGAAAGGTAAGTGGTAACAAGCAAGTTGTCGGCCATGCCGGAAGCCATTTTACTTAACGTGGCCGCTGAAGCCGGCGCCACCAGCATCAGATCGGCCCAAAGCCCCATGTCCACATGGCTGTGCCAGGTTCCGTCCACCGGATTAAAGGGCATGGTCAAAGCGGGACGCTTCGACAAGGTAGAAAGGGTGAGCGGGGTAACAAAATCGCGTGCGTGTTCCGTAAGGATGGTCTGCACTTCGGCGCCTTCTTTAATGAGCAAACGCACCAACAGCGGAATCTTATAAGCCGCTATGCTGCCGGTGATGCCAATGATTATTTTTTTACTCTTCAGCACACTTTATTCTAATATGTCGCTGGCAATAGGATGTGAGGCTTCTTTGGAAGGATTGCGATAATACACCTGGTCGTCGAGAAACTCCTGAACAGCCAGCAAGGTAGGCTTGGGTAATTTCTCGTAGAAACGGGCGATTTCGATCTGTTCGCGATTCTCAAACACCTCCTCAAGGCTGTCGGTATTGGTGGCAAACTCCGCTATTTTCTTATTAAGCTCTTCTTTTAGCTCCAGCGAAATCTGGTTGCTGCGCTTGGAGATGATGGCCAGCGTTTCGTAAATATTTCCGGTTTCTTTATCAAATTGCCGCATCTTGCGCGTTACGGCAGTGTTTTCGGATTTTGTTTTTTTATAATCCATGCTATTGTTTAGGTTATGATGGTTCAACTTCAAAATTCTGTAGCTCGTCTTTCACCCGCTGGCGCATGCGCTGCACTTCATCCATGTATTCACTTTCGGGATAAAGACTTACAAAATCAAAATAGGCTTTTACGGCAGATTCATACCGCTCTTTTTTCTTCTCGTCGATGCTCTTGAAAGCATATTGATAGTAGGAGCGGATAATCCGGTAAAGTATTTCTTCTTTGTATTCGGTATCAGGAAAATCTTTCAGCATGCCTTCGTACGACACGATGGCCGCACGGTAATCTTCCATTTTGTAATACAAATTGGCAATGCTGTAGCTTTTCATCTGCAGCTTATCGCGCAGTTCATCTATCAGCTCATTGGCTTCTTTGGCTTTGTTTCCGAAAGGATATCTGTTAATAAAAAGCTGAAATTCGTCAATGGCTTCTCTTGTCACTGTCTGATCGAGGCTGTAGCGGGGGCTGTCGAGATATTTGGTGTAGGCCGCCAAAAAGCTGGCTTCTTCGGCCCATTCACTGGTGGGGAAATTTAGTGCAAAGCGTTTAAAATAATAGCTCGCCAGGACGTATTCGCGTTCCTGGTAATACGCATTGGCATAGTAATAATATAGCTTTTCGGCTTTGGCTGTGCCACGATACACCGGCATAAGCTGCTCAAAAACCTGCAGCGCGCGGTAGTAGTCGCCCTTATCATAATACTCCATGGCTTTTTCGTACTTGGCTTCGTTGTCGGTGCTTTTCAGAATTTTCTGATGTTTGCTGCACGAAGCCATCACCACCGAGGCCAACAGTAACAATATGAAGAGGTTATTTTTGAACATGGGCGCAAAAGTAATATTTTTTAGATGGTGGTGATAACGCGTATCATCGCCAATTATTTTGACAGAGTGGCCTGCGCACGCGGCGACCAAAGATGTAAGACGAAGAAATCGTGAACCACATTATGAAGCCGCCGAATTATTCTACTTTTGCCCACATAAATCAAACAGTAAATAGCATGGATATTTTTGAAAAATTCACCAATATGGGGCCTTTGGGCAAATACAACCGCGAGGCCTTTGGTTATTTTATGTTTCCCAAGTTGGAAGGCGAAATTGAGCCACACATGACTTTTCTTGGAAAAGAGATGCTCATCTGGTCCATCAACAACTACCTGGGGCTGGCCAACCATCCCGAAGTGCGCAAGGCCGATGCACAAGCTGCCGCCGACTGGGGCATGGCTTATCCGATGGGCGCCCGCATGATGTCGGGGCATACCAAATATCACGAAGAACTCGAACACCAACTGGCTGAATTTGAGAAAAAAGAAGATGCTTTTCTGCTCAACTACGGTTACCAGGGCATGGTGTCGATAGTAGAATCGTTGGTAAACCGCCACGATGTAATCGTGTATGACTCCGAGGCACACGCCTGCATCATCGACGGCTGCCGCCTGCATTTTGGCAAGCGCTTCGTATATCCGCACAACGACATGGCCAACCTGGAGAAACAGCTCGAACGTGCAACCAAAATTACCGGCCAGACAGGCGGCGGCATTTTGGTAATCACCGAAGGCGTTTATGGCATGTCGGGCGACCTGGGCAACCTCACAGATATTGTAGCACTCAAGGAGAAATTCCAGTTTAGAATACTTGTGGACGATGCCCACGGCTTTGGCACCATGGGACCTACCGGCGCAGGCACCAGCGAGCACATGGGCGTGATGGATGAAATAGATATTTATTTCGGAACCTTTGCTAAAGCTATGGCAGGTATTGGTGGCTTTGTGGCCAGCAAGAAAGAGGTGATCGAATTTTTGCGTTACAACCTGCGTTCACAAATTTTCGCCAAATCGTTGCCCATGCCTATGGTAATCGGCGCAATGAAACGCCTCGAACTCATCAAGACGCAACCGAAGCTGCGCGAAAACCTCTGGAAAGTGGTGAACGCTTTGCAAAGCGGCCTCCGAGAAAAAGGTTTCAACATCGGAGCTACCGCTTCACCCGTCACCCCTGTAATCCTGCAGGGCGGCATACCCGAAGCTACGCAGATAACCCACGACCTGCGCAAGAACTATAGCATCTTTTGTAGCATCGTAACGTATCCCGTGGTGCCCAAAGGGGTTATCCTGCTTCGCCTAATCCCCACGGCAGCGCATACCGTAGAAGACGCTCGCTACACCATCGACGCTTTCTCGGAAGTACGTCGTAAACTCGATGCCGGCGAATATTCCAATGAAATCGTCTTCGACGCCCACAATCTTGTTTAATACTTGGTTATTACGACAGTGTTTTTTTTTAAAAAAATAAAAAGAAAATTCCAAATGACAAATAATTTTCAACGCTAAAAAATCAATAACCAAACTCGTTAAGAATGTTTGGGTTTTGTTTTTTGGAATTTAGTTGGGATTTGTTTTATTGTCGTTTGGAATTTCCAGGTAAAGCACTTTCGTTTAGTTAAAACCACGCACAATTTTATACCATCCCGCCCAGCGTTTTTATAATATAAAACCCGTGCCCCACACGGGTTTTTTTATCTTTGCCGGCAATTTAAAATCGAATACCTTTTATGGATGTCACCGACGACAGAAACAAACGAACTCCCCAAAACTTCCTGATCATTTTCAGCAACTCGCTCTCCTGGCTGGTGATAGCTTTTCTGTTTATGTACCTTATCACGCAATTTGCTACCAGCATTGCAGCTATGCAATTCGATTATTCCAGCATTATTTACTATTGGTCGTTGGTATGGGATATCGATTCGCGCGCGTGGACTTCCGATGCGGTGAAAATGCTCTACAGCATAGCGCCCGGCTTTGGACTTTTTCTGGGGATCATGGGTTTGCTGGTTTATATTCAGATGTACGATGCCCTGGCCTACTTCAAAATATTTTTCCTGTGGTGCTTTGCCTACGCCATCATTTGGTCGTTTGGCGCCATGCTCGCCGGCACCATACTCGACAAGGGTTTTGGCTATGTGGTAATGTATTTTTATGTAAAAGATACCGGCAAACTTGTGATGACGTTGATAGCGCTCACCATGCTGCTACTCATTTCGACGCTAACGGTAAAATGGTTTTTGTTTTCTGCCAACTCCTACTTTAATCAGCTCAACGAATACAACCGCTCCTTTTTTACACTTTCCGGCGTCATTCTGCCGTTGGTAGCCGGCACTGCTATAATGATCCTCATCAAGCTTCCGCTGATACCCTATTACGAATTATTCGTACTGCTAACGGGGCTGGTGTTTGCTTTGCCAATACTTTTGCGTTATAAAAGCATGCCCACCTTTTTCTTCGACGAATTTCCCATCACCATCAAGCTCGACAAGGGGGCACTCATCACGGCCATCGTGTTACTGATTGCTTTCAGGGTGGCTTTTGACTTTGGAATACGGATAAGTGCCGGATGAGCAAGGAACAGGGCTGTTGATTTTACCCCCCGGCCTAAAGGCCGGGGTTAGTGAACAACCTGGCCACAATATTTCATATCAGAGCCTTCAAGTTTAATCTACGAAGTAATTCTTCCCATGGTACCCGAAATCACCTCTATTTCAAAAACGTCTTCCGGCTCAGGGTCTTCGTTGTTTTTGTTGTAATAGATCAGCCGCAGCAGGGTGTGGCCGGCAGCAATAGTTTTGAAGGTAAAGGTGTAGGTAGCATCGCGGCTGCCATCGCTGCCGTAGGTTTTTATCACCGGATTACCCACTTGTTCAAGTACCGATCGGTCCAACCCAACCGTCTTCCAACTGAAACCTGCCACCGGGTTGCCTGTGAGCTGCACCTTAAACTCTGAACCAATAGCATATTCTATGGTGGTGCCATTGTCGTCCTCGGTGAGTGGTTCGGCATTACAACCCGAAAACATGAAGGCTATGATTGCGATGACCCATATTGCTGATGTTCTATATTTCATAACGAGAAACTTTAAGATGTCTATTTTTATGAATGGATTCCTATGATGTTATAAAACAATCGGCGATTGGTTTATGTTTTGGAATTCCTGTATTCCAAATAAAACGAGCAATGTCAAGGGTTCAGTTATCGCACCAGCAACTGCCCGGTCGATTTTAGGAAAGGCCACGGTGGCAGCGAAGTGATTACGCTAAGGTCGTTAGTCAGTCCGCCTTTTTCGTCCAGGAAATCGAAGAGCCGCCCGACGGAATTATTTTGATACATCCTGGAGAAAAGCAGTTCTGCCTTTTCGGGATCATTTTTTAAAATATTGAGCAGCACCGCATCATAAAAGCGGTAGCGCAAAGGTGAAACAGCCGGTATCACCGGACTTTTCCCGGCAGCCAATGCCTCTGCTACTTTTCGTGTGTGCGCCTGGATGCGCATAAAAGTATAGCCCGACGAGGGCTTTGAGCTGCCGCCTGCAGAGCCTGTTTGTACAATATGCCGTCCCTGTGTGGCCGGGAAATGATAGTTGGTCATAGGAATCACACCAAATTCATCATCAATAATGCGGTAAGATTTAATCTTCAGCACCTCGTCGATGTAAATTTTGATGGCCGAATCGTAATCTGCCATTGGCAGCAAATGCTCCGAAAACAAGGTATATTCCACCAACGCCTCCTTCGCACTATGCGGGATTACATAAAAAAACCGCATCGCTCCCTGCTGCGGCGTGCGGAAATCAAACATTGTAAAACTATCGGTATTGAAAACCTCCTCGTCGGTTTGGATAATCCATCCTTTGAAGTGCTGCCGCAGATACAATGCACTTCCGGCGGCAGCCACAATTTCATTTTCTTTAAAAATACTTGTAAAAATCCAGCTTGCGCTAAAGGTTCCCTGATCGGTGACGGCAATGGCACCATCTTGCTGGTCGTCCAGCTTTTCGATATTGGCTGTTAAAAATTCAAAATTGGGAAAAGCTGCCAGCGAACTGCGGATAAAATTATAAAAGTCGATGCCCCGTATTACGGAATAACGGTGGCTGCCCATGGGGATTTTTTGGTTGTAATACCGGCTAAAAAAATTCAGGTTTTTAAACTGGTAGCTTACGATTTGCTCAAAGGTGGTAGCGTCGCTATGCCAAAATCCCCAGGTGCGGTCGTTGTTTTGCTTTTTGTCTTTATCGATAATGAGCACACGGGCGTTGGATTTAGCGGTCTGGCTCAGGTACCACGCCAGGCTCAATCCTGCGGCACCGCCACCGGCAATTATGTAGTCGTAGGGTTTCATTGCCCGTATATCTCGATCATGAGCAATGCAAGCGCTTCTTCAGCATGATCTTCATCGAGCCATTTCCTGGCCAGCATTTGAAGTTGATGCTCCAGTTCGACAGGCTGGCTGGCGAGTGTTTCAAAAAGAATCCGCACTTCCTGCGAATCTTTGACACGTTTTATAGCTTCCGTATCGGGCATCGCTTCGATGTTTCCCAACTTCCCCAGGTGGTTGCCTGTAAGTATCTTACTCAGCCTGATATGCTCCGGCAACTCATCGATGCCCATTCCCATCCGCAACAATGGTTTGGCTACTTTGAATAGGCTTTCGCCAAATGCTTTTACATAATAATCACCTGTATGCCGGCCTACCAGTCTTATTTTGTCGGCATCGGGGATGTCGTTTTCGTCGAGCACATCCTCATGCACATGTATCATCGTAATTTCGCAGATCACCAGATTGGCAGCGCCGCCACCGTCGCCGGTTTCGATAACCTGCCGCACTTTGCATTCAAACTGAACGGGCGATTCTTTAACGCGAAATGGCCGGATGGTTTCCGATGGCAAAGGCGTAAAGCCGGCTTTAATAAATTCATTAACACCCTTCGCATATTCAGTACTGGCCAGGCTTACCTGATGCACAATGTCGTAGTTCACCACATTTATCACCACCTCTGGCACCTCTTTTATGTTTTGGTAGGTGTGCTTGGTAGTGTTGTCGCGTCCGCGGCGCGACGGCGAAAAGATGAGCGTGGTAGGATTAACACCAAAAGCATTAAAAAAACTAAACGGCGAGAGGTTGCTGTTGCCTTGCGCGTCAACCGTGCTGGCAAAGGCGATAGGTCGCGGTGCCACAGCACCAAGCAAAAAGCGGTGGAGCGCTCCTGTGGTAAGATCAAAAGGGTTTATCTTTTTTATCATTCCAATTTTTGTAAATGTTTAGGTGGTCATAAAAAGCGTCACATAGGTTTCGCTGGCAAAATCGTTGTACGGCTTTCGCCAAATCCAATTCTGACGCCGTCTTTTTCGGCATGGGCGCGCAGGATGATGGTGTCGTTGTCGTTGATAAATTTACGCTGGGTGTCGTCGGGCATAGTGAGTGGCTTGGTGCCGCGCCAGGTAAGCTCGAGCATAGAGCCGTATTGTTCGGGCTGTGGTCCACTCAGCGTTCCTGACGCGTACATGTCGCCCACATTGATGTTGCAGCCGTTGATGGTGTGGTGGGCAAGTTGCTGGAATATGTTCCAGTACATATATTTAAAGTTGGACTGACAAACACTTTGCGCCGGGAAGCCTTCGGTTTCTATCAGCACCTCCAGTTGCACATCGTAATTCATCGCACCGGCAAACTGAAGATAAGGCAGCACTGCCGGCTCCTGCTTCGGTCCTTCCAAGCGGAAAGGCTCCAAAGCATCCAGGGTAACGACCCAGGGCGAAACTACGCTGCCAAAGTTCTTGGCCAAAAACGGTCCCAGCGGTACATACTCCCACTTCTGAATATCGCGGGCTGACAGGTCATCAAAAAGCACCAATCCAAAGATGTGCTCGCGGGCAGCCTGAAGCGATACTCTGTCGCCCAATTCCGTAGATTTTCCTACTACAAACGCCATCTCCAATTCAAAATCGAGCTGGCGGGTGGCTTCCAAAACCGGCGCCGGATCGTCGTTACCTTTGGTCTGCCCCATGGGCCGGTGGATGTTGGTGCCGGATACAACAATCGACGAAGCCCGCCCATGATAGCCTACCGGCAAATGGCGCCAGTTGGGTAGCAGGGCATTGTCGGGATCGCGAAACATGGAACCTACATTGGTGGCATGTTCGATGCTCGAATAAAAATCGGTATAATCGGTCACACGCACAGGCAGCAGCATTTCTACATCTTTTATATCATGAAGAACGCCTTCCTTAAAATCTTCGGTGTTCCAAATCTCCTGGTTCTGCTTGTCGAACATAACCGAAATCTGGTCGCGTACAGCTTGCCACACGGGGCGCCCCATAGCAATAAAATCGTTAAGCACCGGCTGCGAAAAAACTTCTTTGTTGCTAATGCCGGCATCTTTAAAATATCCCTTTTGGGCGATGGCCGCCAGGTCGATTACATGGTTGCCGATTCGCGTACCGGCACGTGCACTGGTACGATTTTTTGGTTTAAAAATTCCAAAAGGAATATTTTGTATCGGGAAGTCGCTGTTGCGGGGCACTTTGAGCCACGACTGCAACGACGGATTGTTGGCTTTGATCATTTCCATATTTTTTTTTAATATTCAAGATTTGATATTCAAAATCATTATTATTCGGAAAACATATTTCTTCATAAAACAGATTCTCTGCCGCACATGTGGCATCGAAATGACACTAATTATTGAACATTAGTCTGTCACAAAAACTTGTCATTAGTAGCTCCGAAATTCCGGCAAAGAATCGATGGATTTTACCCAAACCTCATTTATTCAATAATCATTTTTTATAATGTTCCCCTTCGTTCCTGTTCCAATTCTATCGACTCAAACAAAGCTTTAAAGTTGCCTTTGCCGAAAGAGCGTGCACCTTTTCGTTGTATGATTTCATAGAACACCGTGGGGCGGTCTTCTACCGGACGGGTAAAAATCTGGAGCAGGTAGCCTTCGTCATCACGATCCACCAATATTCCAAGCTCTTTGAGTGGCAACAGCTCCTCGTCGATTTTGCCAACACGCTCAAGCAAAGTTTCGTAATAGGTATTGGGAACGCGCAAAAACTCCACACCGCGGTCGCGCAGTTCGGTTACAGTTTTCACGATATTGTCGGTAGCCATGGCCACGTGCTGCACACCTGAGCCGCGATAAAAGTCGATGTACTCTTCTATCTGCGATTTCTTCTTGCCTTCGGCAGGCTCGTTAATAGGGAATTTGATACGTTCGTTGCCATTCGACATTACCTTGCTCATGAGCGCGGTATATTCCGTTGATATGTCTTTGTCGTCAAACGACACTATTTGCTTGAAGCCCATCACGTCGGCATAAAACTGCACCCATTTGTTCATCTCGCCCCAACCCACATTTCCCACCATGTGATCTACATATTTCAATCCCACGGAAGCGGGCTTGTAATGGGGTTCCCACTTTTGATATCCTGGCAAAAATAGCCCGCTATAATTTTTGCGTTCGACAAAAATGTGCACGGTATCGCCGTAAGTATGAATGCCGGCGGTTACAACTTTGCCATTTTGGTCTTCTTCGGTTTTGGGTTCAAAATAGGATTTTGCGCCGCGTTTGGTTGTTTCTTCATAGGATTTGCGTGCATCATCCACCCACAGCGCCACCACTTTCACTCCGTCGCCGTGTTCTTTTACATGCTCTGCAACGTCGCCATCGGGCGTAAGCGCAGTGGTAAAAACGAAGCGGATTTTGTCCTGCTTCAAAACGTAGGAGGCACGGTCTTTAAGCCCGGTTTCCAATCCGGCATACGCCAGCGGCTGAAAGCCAAAAGCCGTTTGGTAATAATGCGCTGCCTGGCGGGCATTGCCTACATAAAATTCGACATAATCAGTTCCGTTGATCGGCAGAAAGTCTGGTTCCTGTGTGTATTTTGCCATTTTGTTTTTTGTTGTTATAATTTTAAAAATTGTAATGCTATTCGTTATTAATCTTTTAAAAATTGATGTCAATCATTTTCGACCCAGCTCTTGTAATAATTTTTGTCCTCGATATGCAAGGCTTCCGTGGTAATCTTCAAAGGGCGGAAAGTGTCAACCATCACCGCCAGTTCACCGGTTTCTTTTTTGCCCAGGCTTTTTTCGACAGTTCCGGGATGTGGCCCGTGCACTATTCCGGTGGGATGCAACGAAATCATTCCCTGCACCACATGTTTGCGGCTCATAAAGTCGCCATCCACATAGTAAAGCACCTCGTCGCTGTCAACATTGCTGTGATTATAAGGAGCCGGAACCGACTGCGGGTGGTAATCGTAAAGCCGTGGCACAAAAGCACAGACAACGAATGAGGGAGTTTCGAAAGTTTGGTGTACAGGCGGCGGCTGGTGTACACGTCCTGTGATTGGTTCAAAATCGTGGATGGAGAAAGCATACGGAAACAGGTAGCCATCCCATCCCACCAGATCGAATGGGTGTGTTTGGTAATGATAAGGCCAGATGGTGTCGTCGCGCTTTATTTTAACAAGAAAATCACCTTGTTCGTCGTGTGTTTCGAGCTGCTGCGGCTTACGGATGTCGCGCTCGCAAAAAGGAGAGTGTTCCAGAAGTTGGCCGGCGTGGTTGGTATAGCGCTTCGGAAAACGAAATGTTTCTTTCGACTCCACGATAAAAAGCCGGTTGTCGTTGCTCTCAAATTCAAACTGATGAATGATCCCTTTGGGAATAATCAAATGGTCGCCGTAAGCGAATGGGATATTTCCATACATGCTTTTCAAAACGCCTTTGCCACGATGGACAAAGACCATTTCATGTGCACCCGAATTTTTATAAAAATAATCGGCCATCGATTTGCGCGGGGCTGCCAGGGCGAGATACACATCGTCATTCACCAGCACATATTTTCGACTTTCCAAATAGTCGTCGGCGGGCGGCACATCAAAACCCAAAAAACTGCGGTGCTGCAGGTTTTTATCGATGGCAATGTGCGGAGCTACCGAATAAGAAGCGTCGATATGTGTTACGCGCGTTGGCTCGTGCGTGTGATACACCAACGAATAAACATCCGAGAATCCCTCAGCCGATACGAGTTGCTCAGCATACAGACTTCCATCAGCTTTGCGAAATTGTGTGTGGCGTTTGTGCGGGACTTTTCCAAGTGTGTGGTAATGCGGCATGGCGAAAAATTTATTTAGACCGGGTTTGAATTGCAAAAGTAACCAATGCCACCGCTTGGCGCCTGTTGCAACCATTAAAAATTGTTAACCCCATCTTCATTTGGCTTTGTAAAAAAATGAAAGATGACGCTACTAATCAGTTAATCACCAACCAATCAATCTATTGCAATAGAGAACAAACATTAGAGCATGCAATGGATTGATTTGGTTAGAAATCGGCAATAATAATCATGCAGGCCAATGGTTTGGTCATTAAATATTTTTTTATTAACATCAAAAAACAAAAAAAGAATGCCACTAAGCACACTGAAAGTATCGACAAACTTAAAACAAGGTTTTAAGACTACAGTCAAAGCATCAACGCACGAGTACATTATCGACCAGCCCAAAGCCGCCGGCGGTGATGATGCTGGTCCAAACCCGCTGGAGGTTTTCCTCAGCTCACTGGGAGCGTGCATTTGCGCCCTCGGACGCATCATTTCCAACCAACGCCGACTGGGAATTGAAGAAATCAACGTTGACGTAGAAGGCGATCTCGACAAAGACTATCTGATGGGCAAAACTACCGAAGGCCGTGCTGGATTTACAAACATCCGCTCGTATGTGACCATCTCCGCCGACCTGACGGATGAGCAAAAACATCAACTCATCAGCGACATCACAAAGCGCTGCCCTGTGGCAGACAATCTCTTGAATATATCGATTGTTAGCCCACAACTGGTCAGCTAATCGCGTGTTTTACTTTATAAGAAAAGCCGGTGTAGTTTCAGACTACACCGGCTTTTTATTTTTATAAAAATATGTTTTACTAATTTTTGGAGAAATCCGACAGATTAGTGCGGATGGTAATATAGTTGGGCGAGCCATTGAGGTGATAGGTAGCGCGCGAATATTCAATCTGAAACTTCGAGATATTCAACCCCAGTCCCCACGAAAAACCTACTGTTCCCATTTTGTTATAAACGCCCAACTCCTGGCGCCGCTGATAATTGTAGCCCACTCTGATGGAGAAATACTTGCTGGGGATAAACTCGCCGCCCACCACAACATGGCGCATGGCCTTATCGGCAAATTCCGAAAAGCCATCCTTCTGGTTCACTTCGCCGGTGATGGGGTCGATCTGCTGATCGGGGTCGTTGGGATCGTCGTAAGTCAAATCCCATTTTTGCAGATTGGTGAGCAAAATAGAATAGCGGAAGGGCAAATGGCGGAGCCGCTGCGACACGCCAATATTCAATTCAAAAGGCAGATTATCGTAATCGCCCGAAATATAGGGCTTCAACTGTGTGCCGATGTTGCGCGCCACCAGCGAAACGGTAAGTTGTTGTTCGGGATTGTAATAACTTCCTGCTACATCCACAGCCACACCAAACGACTGGTAATCTTCCATCCCGGAATAGATTAGTTTCAGGTTGGCGCCAATGGTGAACAGGGAGTCGAGTTCGCGCCCCCACCCTATGCTCAGCGCCAAATCGTTGGCCGTAAAAGTTCCGGCGGTTTGGCCGGCGTCATCAGCATACGTAAACTCGCCATAGTTGAGGTATTGCATGGTGGCAACGTAAGTTCCGGTTTTTCCAAGCGTGCGGCCATAGCTTGCCGATCCATAATTAATGTCGGTATAATAATCCACAAAACTCAAAGCAAGATTGTTGCTCATCTCCGGGCTTATCAGCGACGGGTTGAACAAAGCCTGGGTAATGTCGCCGTCTTTCACGGCCAGAAAGTTGCCACCCATGGCGGCTGCTCGTGCCGACGTGGGCATGTTCAGAAAGCGATACACACCGTCGCCACCAATCTGACTTTGGGCTGAATATCCTGTGAATAATAGCGTGGTTATGAGGAAAAGGCTGAGGTATTTGTTCATAGTCACCGGCGATCAGGTTTTAAAAAATGGATGTTTGGCAAACGCGCAGAATTTTGTTTAATTGTCATCAATAGGTAAAAGATGCCAATTTACCCGCACGGGTTGCGCAGCGCTATACAAAATGAATGCTTGATTCAAACACAACCCAACAGATAATCGTTGAGATTCCGAATCAAAGCTCCAAAACACAAATTCCAAATTCCAAATAAAATCCAGGTTCCAAATCTCTAAAAACCAAATAGCAGATGGTTTAAGTCATTGGAATTTTATGATTGAAATTTATTTGTGATTTGTCATTTGCTTATTGTTTTTTGAAATTTCCTGCTACCTGGTTTTTATGGTGCAGCCAATTGCTTTGGTAAAGTTGGTCTGTGGGTTTTTGCCATTTTTCAGGTCTGCCAGTGCATCCTCAACAAAGTGTTGTTCTACCGCGTCGGCATTTTGGTAATTGTCGTCGATGGCGCCGATGTAGGCCACCTCGAAATAATCCCCACGATTCATCAACAAAAAGACGTGTGGCGTGCGGGTGGCACCGTATTCGGGATAAACTTTCTGGCCTTTATCAAAAAGATAAGGGAACGGGAAATCTTTTTCCTGAGCGCGTTTCACCATCAGCTCAAAAGAATCTTCGGGCTGCACCGCAGGGTCGTTGGGATTGATGGCAATAACGGGATAACCTTGTGGTGCATATTTCTGATGCAGCGCAATGATGCGGTCTTCGTAAGCCACCGAATAAGGGCAGTGGTTGCAGGTAAAGATTACAATGGCGCCCTTCTGATCGTCGTAATCCGACAATGAGATCATGCGGCCGTCAACATTTTCGAGTGTGAAATTCATGGCTTTGTCGCCCACTTCGTAACCATCCTGAGCAAACGTTACAGTTGAAGCCAGCATTCCGATAAGGAGTATTAAAGTGTTAATTTTCATGATTTTAATTTTTAAATATGAGTTAATAAAATGGGAATTATTGTTTGATGAATTTAAGCAGTTCGGTATCGAGTTCGTCGGCAGTAAAGGAGCGTTCGTAAAATTTTCGTTGGTCGTTGCGATAGATCAGCGTAGCCGGGATAGCGCCACTCCATTGCGGGCTAACTTTGTCGATCCATTCGTTGCTGCGCGGATCGTTGAGCATCACCACCTGCGACTGTATTTTTTTATCGGCGATAAAAGGCAGCAATCGGCTGTGGTAGTTTTTTACAAAATCAAGGCTCACCAGCAGCACCTTTACTTTTTGGTTCCGATATTTTGAATGCATTTCTTCGAAAGCCGGCAGCTCGGCCACACAAGGCTTGCACCAGGTAGCCCAGAAATTTACCACATAGGTCGTGTCGTTTTGCTTTTGCAGCAATGGTTGCAAACCTTCATAATCATATACCGGCACCTGAGCGTCAGGTTGTGCCTGGGCGGCAATCGGCAATATTAGCATAAAGGCTATAAAAATGATTTTTGGCATATCCGGCAAATTAAGGCAAACCAAACACCTCCAACGTCAAAAATGTTTACGGATGAAACGGAACATCTGTAAGGACCACCCAAGCGAAAATTTGACGATTTTCAGGAATGGAAGGTTAGGACGAAGGGATAAAAAAAGCAGATTCTGTTGCTAATAAAAATGAGGTGGGTAGATGACAAAAATTAAAACTCAATCATAGCAAGCCGGCAATTTTGAGAAGCTCGGCAAAGTCGGGGTCTTTTTTGGCTTGCTCGCGGGTTATTTTCTCGAGCTTAA
>SABY01000056.1 GCA_009928785.1 Clostridia bacterium
ATATATTTGTTAACCCGATTCAGGAAATTTTATTAACCTAAACTAATACAAATCTTTAAAAAAGGAGGATTACATGTTATTAAAAGTTTACAAATCAAGGGCATGGCTCATGCTCTTAATGTTATTGCCCTTCTTGGGCACTGTTCAGGCTCAGGTTTCGCCCTGGGACTATACAGAGACCCCCACATCGGCGGTTTACGCTATTCCTACCACCGTTGCATTTAATGGTGTGGATGCGCTCGTAGCCGGCGACTGGGTGGGTGCTTTCTACATGGACAATGGCGTGTTGGAATGTGCTGGTGCTATCCAATGGACAGGAACTGCCAATACCGCCGTAGTTGCTTTTGGAAATGATACACTGGAGGCTCCCGATAAAGTTGGCTTTTCGGAGGGTGAAATGGTGTATTGGAAATTCTACCGCAGTGCCACAAGCACCGAAGTAGAGGTACTCTCCACTCCGGAATTTTTCTGGACAAATGGTTTTCTGGGCGATGTTACTGCCTTTAGCCCGGCAGTGCCACCGGAAGTTTGTCAGGATATCAATCTTGTTACTGGAACAAGGTTTATTTCTACCTACATTCAACCGGCGGATCTTAATTTTAAAAACGTGATGACAGATATTTTGGCTAATCTGCAAATTGCTAAAAATTCGACCGGTGCTACTTTAAGAAAAATTGGACCTAACTGGGTTAATAGCATTGGAAATCTTGTGGTAATCCAAGGTTATATCATGACCATGAATGCTCCTGATTTATTAACTATCTGTGGTGAAAGGGTACCATTTGATACACCTATACCTGTTGAAGCAACCAAATTGGTTAGCTATTTACATGATGTTTCATTAAATGCTGTTACAGGATTCGGGACGATTCTCGATAATTTGCAAATTGCTAAGAACGGTACTGGTGCAACCTTGAGAAAAATTGGACCTAACTGGGTCAATAGCATAGGCAATTTGAATCCTGGAGAAGGTTACCTCGTTTCAATGAATGCAGCAGATAACCTTGTTTATCCTGCTGTTGATGCTAATCAGGCTAGTGTAGCAACAAAACCTGCTAATACACGTGGACACTTTCAATGGATTGGTGGTAATGCTGCAGAAAATACATGGTCTATTTATATTGATGTTGCTACGCTTGATGGTGTTAATGTTGAGGTAGGTGATGAGATTGCAATATTAGATGGTAATAAAATTGTTGGAGTTAGGACAATAACTGAAGTTCCAATACCAGGTCTGTTCAATCAAGAAATGGCTGCTTTTAATGTTCTTGGAGATTTAACCCCAGGTTACACCTTTGGGAACGTACCAAATTTCATTTTGTGGGATCAGAGTGCAGATATTGAATATCCAGATTTTGAAATTTCATATTCTAATCCCTATGGCGACGCATGGACTGAGGGCGTTTTCCCATCAATTAATAATGAATATTCTATTGCAGAAATGACTTTCACGGGTGCTCCACCGCAGGAATGTCCGGAACTGGTATCTGCAATTAGTGGACCGAACATTGTTGACCTAACATGGAATCCAATTGGCTCGACTCCTGTAAAAGGTCTTGATACTAGAGGACACTTTCAATGGATTGGTGGTAATGCTGCCGAAAATACCTGGTCAATTTATATTGATGTTGCAACTCTCGATGGTGTTAATGTTGAGGTAGGTGATGAGATTGCAATATTGGATGGTAATAAAATTGTTGGAGTTAGGACAATAACTGAAGTTCCAATACCAGGTCTGTTCAATCAAGAAATGGCTGCATTTAATGTTCTTGGAGATTTAACTCCCGGTTACACCTTTGGGAATGTACCAAATTTCATTTTGTGGGATCAGAGTGCAGATATTGAATATCCAGATTTTGAAATTTCATATTCTAATCCCTATGGCGACGCATGGACTCAGGGCGTTTTCCCATCAATTAATAATGAGTATTCCATTGCAGAAATGACTTTCAGCAGTGGGGTAAGTGTAACCACCTTCAACGTCTATTTTGAAAATGGTACTCTGATAGAAGCAAACGTTGAAGGAACTACTTATCAGGTTACAGGTCTGGAAGATGGTACTGAGTACTGCTTCTATGTAACCGAAAACCTTGAAGGTGGTGTCGAATCATGCCAGTCGAACGTGCTTTGTGCTACAACCGACCCTGGTTGCGAAGACGTCGTCATCAACAACTTCCCCGCAGCGCCTGCTGATGTATGCTTTGGCGAAGCTGTGGTAATCGACTTTAGTGGTGTTGAAGTTTTAAATGCAGCTTCCATCACCTGGAGTGTCGATCCCATTACGGCCGGTGCTTTCGATGGCACTACCTTTACACTCGATCCTGGTTATGTCGGTTTTGTCACCGTTTCTGTATTTGGCGAAGCCACTCCTCCATGTGCCGATTCTACTGCAAGCCTTACTTTCGAAGTGTTCGCACTTCCCTTTGTGGAATGCCCGGCTGACTTTGGAGTTTGCTATACTGTCGAACCTTTTGCCCTCACAGGTGCTACACCTGAAGGTGGCGAATATTCTGGTGCCGGCGTAAGTGACGGGGTTTTCGATCCACTCTTTGGCTCTATTGGCGAAAACGAAATCACCTATACTTTTACTGATGATAATGGATGCTCAAATTCGTGCACTTTTTACATCACACTTTATGACCTTCCGGCAATAACCTGCCCGGAAGATTTGGCTGTTTGTTTGAACGAAGATCCTATTATGCTTACAGGTGCAACACCTGCCGGCGGCGAATATACCGGAACGGGTGTGGCTGATGGCATGTTTGATCCAACGGAAGCTGGTGAATTTACTATTACCTATACCTATCTGGATGTTGAAACAGGATGCTCCAATTGGTGCGAATTTACTATTACCGTAAATCCATTACCGTTAGTCAGCTGCCCCGAGTATGATCCCATTTGCGTTGGTAGCGAAGCCTTCGAATTCCCCGAAGTTCCTATGGGTGTTTATCTTGACGCAGATTACA
Organism: Clostridia bacterium; assembly: GCA_009928785.1. Taxonomy (GTDB): domain Bacteria; phylum Bacteroidota; class Bacteroidia; order Bacteroidales; family 4484-276; genus SABY01. The sequence goes on from SABY01000056.1 coordinate 2,967, forward strand.
ATACCATTACAGGTTTCGATCCTATTGAAGCTGGTACATTCGAGATTATTCTCGACGTTATTGATGAAAATGGTTGTGAAAACTATTGCTTCTTCAATATCGTAGTAATGCCGCTGCCCGTTGTTGAATGCCCGGAATTTGCAGCAGTATGTGCTGGCAGCGAAATGATTGATTTCGCAGCAGTCGAAGGTGGTGTTTACACCAACGAAGCCGAGGAGGTTGTCTTAGGATTTAATCCTGTGGAAGCTGGTGTTTATGCATTTACCCTTACCGTTACCGATGAGTATGGTTGCGAAGGTTCCTGCGATTTCAGCATCACAGTTCTGGAATCTGCTGTAGTTTTTGCCGGCTCAGATGCTACCATTGCCGAAGGCGAAAGCTATACCATCGAAGATGCCACCGTCTTTAATACCGAAATAGTCGTTTGGACTTCCTATGGTGATGGTGCTTTTGATGACAATACAATGATCAATCCTACCTATACACCAGGACCGAATGATATTGCTGCCGGACAGGTTACCCTTTCACTCTTTGGTGGTGGCGATTGCCCAGATATTGATACCATGGTTTTATTTATCGGCGAAGTTATTTGTCCCAATCCTGCTCTTGCTGATGCAGGCGACGATGTTACCGTTTGTGCCGATAGCGAAGCCGTTCAATTGGATGGTTATGTCGAAAATGCTGAAATGTTCTTCTGGTCAACTGTAACTGGTACCGGTGAATTTAGCGACGAAAATATCCTCAATCCAACCTACACGCCCGGTGAAGGCGACTATTTGATGGGTTCTGTCGAGCTTTGCCTCACGGCTGTTGGTCTCGAAAATTGCGATGACGCTATTGATTGCATGACCATCACATTCAATGCTCTGCCCGTTGTTACACTGATGGCTTATGAGCCTGTTTGCGAAGGCAGTGAAGAATTTATGCTTTACGGTGGCTTCCCCGCAGGTGGTGTTTATTATGTAGATGGTATTGAAATGGAAATGTTCAACCCGGAAATGGCTGGCGAATACGACCTAATGTACACCTACACCGACGAAAACGGCTGTACCAACTCAGCAATGGGTATGATCATGGTTAACGAACTGCCAGAAGTTACACTGGAAGCTTACGAACCTGTTTGCGAAGGCAGCGATGAATTTATGCTTTACGGTGGCTTCCCCGCAGGTGGTGTTTATTATGTAGATGGTATTGAAATGGAAATGTTCAACCCGGAAATGGCTGGTGAATACAATGTAATGTACATGTACACCGACGAAAACGGCTGTAGCAACTTTGCTATGGGGATGATCTTTGTTGCCCCATTGCCAGTAGTTGAATGCCCGATGTTCGCTCCGGTTTGCGAAGGCAGCGAAATGATCGAATTCCCCGAAGTAGAAGGTGGCGTTTATTTCGACGTTACCGGCGCTCCCGTCGAAGGTTTTGATCCGATGATGGCAGGCAACTACGACTTTATGCTCGAAGTTACCAACGAATATGGCTGCTCGGCATCCTGCACATTCCAGATTGTGGTTAACCCACTGCCATACCTGATGTACGAAGCTTCAGCTTACACCATCTGTCTTGGCGAAACCATCGACGTTACCGTTACTGGTCCTGAAGATGGCGCATATCCTTACACTGTCGAATATACTGTAAATGGCTTCACGATGACTGACGTTATCGAAGATAGCTATCTCGAGTATGAACTTACGCCCGAAATGGCCGGTACATGGAGCTTTGAAGTGCTCACCATTACCGATGCCAACGGATGTGTGTCTGTCGAAAATGCAGCCTTCGAAGTGGAAGTTCTTCCGCTCACAACTATCACTGACCAGCCAATGGGTGCTACGGTTGTTTACGGACAGCCTTTCGAGCTGACCGTTGTAGCTGAAAACGCTACCGGTTATCAGTGGTATTTGAATGGTGAGATGATTGTTGGTGCAACCACCGATACTTACTCAGTAGCAATGGCAATGCCCGCAGACGGCGGAACCTATTATGTAATGGTGTTTGGCGAATGCGGCGACGTAATGTCAGATGTAGTTACTGTTACCATCACTCCGGAAACTCAGATTATCGACTTCCTGGGCGCTGTGAACGGTATGTCAACCTACCTCGAACTGATCGAAGATGATATGGCTACCATACTTGGACCTGTATTGGATGATCTTTACTATGTGGAGATGAAAAACCCTGTTCTGGTTTGGACTCCTTCTAATGCCTCATTTGCTTTCAATGAAGACAAAGGCGCCAAAGTAGTTCTCAACAGTGGATGGCCTACTTCTATCGAAGTAGTTGGATACCCGACGCTGGGTACGATGGTTAATCTGCCCGCCGGTAGTTCCTATCTGCCTGTTCATTCACGCAATGTAGTAAGTGCTGCTGATGTATTCGAACCACTGGGAGCCAGCTTGTTTGCCGTTTTCAGCATGGATTACTCCGGTATCTACTGGCCATCTTATGGCGTTTATACCCTCCAGAACCTGATTCCGGGAAGCGCATACCTGGTTGTAATGAATGCTCCGGGAGTTGCTGATTTCGACGTTCCTGCAGTTAGTGCTATGGTTCCGAAATACACCAATGTTCCCACCAACATGACCAGTTGGAACGACATGGTTCTTACAGCTACTCAGCACAATATTGCCTTTACTGCCGATGCTTTGGCAGGTCTGCAAATTGGTGACGTAATCGGTGCTTTCAACGAATATGGCCAGATAGCCGGTATGGTAGAAGTTACCAGCCTGAGAGATAATCTGGTTCTGAGAGCATTTGGCGACAACCCTGCTACCGAAGCTGTCGAAGGCTTTGTAGAAGGCGACCTGATTAGTTTCAAAGTATGGCGCAATGGCGTAGAAATTACTGCTGATGCAACTTTCGCTGCCAACATGCCCAACCAGAATGTATTTGCAAAAGATGGTATCTCTGCTGTCGAAGGCCTGAAAGCCGGTGTTACCGCTATCAACGACCTGAGCACTGAACTTACCGCTAACCTCTATCCTAATCCTGCTACTGATGTTGTTAATATCAACACCAACTTTGTGATCAGCAACGTAAAAGTGATCAACTATGTAGGACAGGTGATCTTCGAAAGTAATCCTGCACAGGAAGACTTCCAGATCAATACTTCAAACCTCGTTTCGGGAATGTACTTCGTACAGATCGAAAACACCGAAGGTTATGTAATTACCAAACGACTTACTATTAAGTAATCATAAGTGCGGTGATTTTAATTTGGGGGGCTTCTCGTTATGGGAAGCCCCTTTTTTTATGCTAATTGATTGATTGTAATAATAAGATTATCCTCAGCAGCGGCCAGTGCGCCGGCGCTGGCAGTGTCGCATTAATCATTTTGACCCTTGTAGAATCGCGTATTTGAACGGCATCTCGGGCAGGCACCCATCCACTTTACGCATTTTTAGCCAAAATCCCAATTAATGAAACAGCCCCTTGAGGTATTAGGCCTTTGACATTAAAAACCTTATCCTGTTTCTCCAAACCTGAGTAGAGCATGTGATCCAATAATAATTATCCAACCTTATTACCTTATTATCGGAAGCGCGGGGGTGAGGTCTTTTTACATGTGCCACCAATTTCTTTATCATAATAATTCTACTTTTGCCCTTTTACAATCTTGAAAACTATCAGCGATGCCTAAGTATTTTATCACCATTGTATTGATTTTGTTGCTTTCGGGAGCCCGATCGCAGGAAAGTTGGCAACAGATGATGCAGCATCGCGATAGCTTGTTGAGGCAAATTGATACAGTACCTGCGGCTTTCATCCTAAAAAAGCCTGCCGAATTGCGGCGCGATAATCAGCAACTCCGCAACCTGGTTTTCTTTGATTCGTTGCTATTGCAAAAAATTATCAACACCCTCCCGCCCGACACATTGATACCTGGCCTCATAGCCCAAAGAAGTTTGTTGGTTCATCAAAGGCTTGACTTGCAGCAAAGACTTGACAATTCCGAAAAGCAGCTTTTTATTGCCGGACGCTATTTGAACATGCTTTTGATTGTTTCGTTTATTCTGGTGGTTGTTGCTTTAGTTGTAATTGTAATTTTGATGAGGCACAGGAGTAAGGTTAAGCGACTTGAAGCGAGCAATAGCAAGTTTTATACGGATTTGCATGCTTTGCAATCGGAGATAGAAAAACATCAGGAAACACAAAAGCAATTGGCCACAGCCATTAATAAAAGCAAAACCCAACATGCTGAGGAACTTGCAGCGCTGGAGCGCGAAAAAGTACAAGCTACTGATGAGGTTTTGATGCTTCAAAACCAGATGGCCGCCATAAAAACCGCGTATGATGCAGAGGTGGTAAAACGTCAGGCAATGATGCTTCAAATTGAAAACTACACACCCGCCGATGACGAAAACATTGCTGCTTTGCGCAAAGAAATTGCTCAACTGCAAAAGGAGCTAAATGAGTTGAAAACAAAGTATGAAAATGAAATCGCGATCCGGCTATTGTTCGAAAAAGAGGTCAGCAACCTTCTGGAGAAAATTAAAACAAAATATGGAGAATAGAAAATGGTGTTCAACTTTTAAAAATTATCAACCATGAAAAATCTACTTTTAATCGTAATCATGTTTTTTGGCGTTACCGGTTATGCGCAACAAACCAATAAAGTAATCACCGATGCGGAGAGCGGTAATGATATCCTCATCGGCCAGTGCGACCGACAGGCTATGACCAATCCCGCATTCGCGGATGCCTACAATACTGGCTACAGTAGCTACACTCCCGACCAGGAAGTGATTAAGAAACTAAAAAAGGAAAAGAAAAACGTCCAGGTTATAGTGGTAATGGGAAGCTGGTGCGACGACAGCAAAACGCAGGTGCCGCATTTTTATAAAATCATGGATGAAGTGGGTATTAAAGATTCTGACGTTCGCCTCATCTGCGTCGATCGCGACAAGAAAGCCGGAGATATTGACGTTTCTGCTTACGACATCCAGCGCGTTCCCACTTTTATCTTTTACAAAGATGGCCGTGAAATGGGGCGCATCGTCGAATCACCCTCCACTTCTGCCCTCGAAAAAGACCTCTTACTCATATTCTCGCATGGCTCTTAACAAATAACTATGCTCGTTCTTAAAACGATTTCCGACGCCAGAGCCTGGCGCGACACAGTGCGTCAAGAGCAAAAAAGTACCGGTTTTGTGCCTACCATGGGAGCGCTCCATCCCGGCCATATTTCGTTGATACGCAAAGCCAATATCGAAAACGATGTGGTAGTGGCCAGCATTTTTGTTAATCCCATTCAATTCAACAACCGCGAAGACCTCGACAATTATCCGCGAACGCTCGACGCCGACATCCGTCGTCTGGAAGAGGTAGCCTGCGATGTGCTCTTTGCTCCTGCTGCTGCCGAAATGTATCCCGATCAGAACATCGTCAACGATAAATATAATTTCGGGCACCTCGACAAAATACTCGAAGGGAAATATCGCCCGGGGCATTTTAATGGCGTGGCGGTGGTAGTGCGGAAACTCTTTGAGATCATTCAGCCCGACCGTGCCTATTTTGGGTTGAAAGATTACCAGCAACTTAAGATCGTGGAGGCGCTGGTGAAATACCATAAGATGCCTGTCGAAATTATTGCTTGTCCCACTTTGCGCGAAAGAGACGGCCTGGCCATGAGTTCGCGCAACGTGCGGCTGACGCACCACGAGCGTTCCATAGCGCCTGTTATTCATCGGGTATTGTTGGAGATAAAAGATAAGATGGATCATCTTACCCCAAAAGGAGCGCAGATTTGGGGTGTTAATCAGTTGAACAAATACGCCGAAATACAGGTTGAATACCTGCAAATTGTTGGCGCCGACGACCTGCTGCCCATCGAAACCTGGACCGACAAAAAAAGTGTGGCTGTGCTGGTGGCTGCATATCTTGGTAAGGTTCGTCTTATCGACAATGTGATTATAAAATAGTAATTTCGCCGCCGTTATGAACATCGACATTTTAAAATCCAAAATTCACCGTGCCACCATCACCATGGCCGATCTGAATTATATTGGCAGCATAGCCATCGACGAGGACTTGATGGACGCCGCTAACCTGATCGAAAACGAGCGGGTGCATGTCTATAACATTAACAATGGCGAGCGGCTGGACACTTACGTGATAAAAGGTCAGCGTGGCTCCGGCGTTATTTCGCTCAACGGCGCTGCTGCCCGCAAAGCGCAGCCCGGCGACCATGTTATCATCGTTTCGTATGCAAGCATGGATTTTGAAGAAGCCCGCTCTTTTAAGCCTGCCATCATTTTTCCTGATCAACACAACAAACTTTAGCAGCTTTTGAAAAATAAGTTCCTCTCTGCGCTGAAAATCCTGTTTTTTCTCTCCATTGGGGTTTTCTTCATTTGGATATTTCTGCGCAAGCTCACCCCCGATCAGAAGCTCGAAATCTGGGAGTCGTTTATCCATGCCGATTTCATCTGGCTATTCCTTGCATTGATCATAGGTTTGCTTAGCCACCTGGCGCGCACCCTGCGCTGGCAGATTTTACTCGAACCAATGGGCTACAAGCCGCGTTTATCCATCACTTTTTCTGCTGTAATGATTGGCTATCTGGCTAACATGGCGCTGCCCCGCCTGGGCGAAGTTACGCGCTGCGGGGTGCTCAACAAGTACGAAAAAATTCCTATTACCAAATCCATCGGCACTGTCATCGTGGAGCGCAGCGTGGATATTGTGGTTTTTATTCTGCTGTTCTTTATCAATCTTTTCATCTTTTTTGATAAAATAAATCAATATGCTTCCGATAAAATATTTGATCCGCTTAACGCTAAATTTCAATTTTCGGACGAGCTATCCAAATATTTGCTGATAGCTGTTGCGATTATTGCAGCTATCATCCTTCTGTTTTTTTTATTAAAAAAGCGTTTGCAACACGCGCGGTCGTACATCAAGATGCGCGAAATAGCGCAAGGTTTCTGGCACGGCCTCTGGGCCATCACACGCATTCGGCGTCCCATCGCATTTGTACTTTATTCCATTGGCATCTGGGTGCTTTATTTTTTGATGGTTTGGGTGTGTGTTTTTAGCCTTCCCCAAACTTCGCATCTTGGCATAGGCGCAGGCCTCTCGATGCTGATTTTTGGTTCTATTGGCATTATGATCGTGCAGGGTGGCATTGGCATTTATCCCGCCATTATCGCCGAAGTGCTGCTGCTTTATAATATTCCCACCACCACCGGCTACGCCCTGGGATGGCTCACCTGGACAGCACAAACGCTGATGATTGTAGTGGCCGGCTTCGCTTCGTTAATCATTCTTCCTATCCTCCAAAAAAAACATAATTATGCAGCATCTCCTGAGCCTTCAGTCCAAAATATTCCCACAGGCGAATGACGAACTGGGTCGTTTAGTTGCCTATTGGAATTTTAAAAATCAAAAGATCGTTTTCACAAATGGGTGTTTCGATATTTTGCATCGTGGGCATATCGACTACCTGGCCAAAGCTGCCGATCTTGGCAATGTGATGGTGATAGGCCTTAATACTGACGATTCGGTAATGCGCCTGAAAGGAGCCGGACGTCCGGTGCAGGATCAGGATTCCCGCGCGCTAACGCTTGCCGCTTTGCGATTTGTAAGTGCCGTAGTTTTGTTTGATGAAGATACGCCTTCCGAACTCATCAAAGCCGTGCAGCCCGCTGTGCTTGTAAAGGGAAGTGATTATAAAACGGATGATATCGTTGGTGCCGACATCGTAAAAGCCAAAGGCGGGAGTGTGCAGACCATCGACTTTTTGGAAGGATATTCTACTTCCGGAATTATCCGGCGGTTGTTGGCATCATCTCAAGACAAAAAATAATGGCCAAAACGAAAACAGCCTATTTCTGCCAAAGCTGCGGCTACCAGTCGCCCAAGTGGCTGGGCAAATGTCCGTCGTGTGCTGAGTGGAACACTTTCGTGGAAGAGCTGGTGCAGCCACCTGCCGGTAAAACGGCCAACAGCACCTTTTCACAAACCGTAACAGCGCATCGGCCGGTTCCGCGGCTGCTTAGTGCCATCGACATGCAAACCGAAAACCGTATTGATACTTTTAATATGGAACTCAACCGCGTACTTGGCGGCGGGTTGGTTCCCGGATCGGTGGTATTGGTGGGTGGCGAACCCGGCATCGGGAAATCTACCCTGATGCTTCAGGTGGCGCTCGACATGGTAAACTACACGGTATTGTACATTTCCGGCGAAGAAAGCGAGCAGCAGATAAAAATGCGTGCCGCTCGCCTGGGCGATAAGAAAAACAACACCTATATCCTCACCGTAACGGATATGGAGACGGTTTTCAGGCACATCGAAAGCCTGCAGCCGCAGATTATTGTGGTCGATTCTATTCAAACGCTGCACACCGGAAGTATTGAGTCGCCCGCCGGCAGTGTGTCGCAGATCCGGCAATGCGCCAACGAACTGCAACAATATGCCAAAGTTACCAACACGCCTGTATTTCTCATCGGACACATCACCAAAGATGGTGCACTGGCCGGGCCAAAAATCCTGGAGCACATGGTGGACGCTGTTTTGCAATTTGAAGGCGACCGCAACTACGGCTACCGAATGCTGCGTAGCGTAAAAAATCGCTTTGGTTCTACCTCCGAGTTGGGTATTTACGAAATGCAAAACGACGGGCTGCGTCAGGTGCTGAATCCATCGGAATTACTCATTACCCATCGCGACGAACACTTTAGTGGAATTACCATCGCTGCTACCATGGAAGGTTTGCGCCCGATGCTTGTCGAAATACAGGCGCTCGTGAGTACGGCAGCTTACGGCGTGCCACAGCGTTCCACCACCGGTTTCGACGGACGCCGGCTCAACATGCTCCTGGCCGTACTCGAAAAACGCCACGGCTTTCGGTTGGCAACCAAAGATGTGTTTCTGAATATTGCCGGCGGCATTCGCATCGACGATCCGGCAGTGGATTTGGCCGTAGTGAGCGCTATAATTTCCTCAAACGAAGATATGCCCATCAATCCAAAAACATGTTTTGCTGCCGAGGTGGGTCTTTCGGGCGAGATACGCGCGGTGAGCCGCGTGGAGCAGCGCATCAGCGAAGCAGCCAAGTTGGGATTTGAAAAGATATTTGTGGCGCGTCATGGTTTTAAAAACCTGGACAAAAAAGAGTTCGGCATCGAATTGGTCGCCGTGGGACGTATCGAGCAGGTATTTGAGATTTTGTTCCGGTAGGTGATAAAGTTAGCCAAACTCCATGATTTCAACCTTAAATGGCCGAGTTATTGAAATGCACCGATCTTTTGTAGCCAGCAAAAAATCACCAAACGGGGCCTTCAGGCCGGGGTTAAAAGGTAAAAAAAATCGGTGGGCTTTAGCCCGAATAAATAGATCAAATCAAAGAAGAACCATTACTTTCTTAATTTTTGTAGCTCCTGCACATCCAGCAGGTCTTTGGGTCGGCCCGATTTGAGCTTGCTGGCCACCAGGTCTTCGTACGAAATCACATTCCATTTCAACATTTTTTGCCTTGCGGCAACAAATTCCTCCGATGACTGGCAGGCTTCTTCAAAAGTTTTCCCGAGCTTGAAACGGGTTATCAATTCGATTTCCAGGTCGGGACTTAGTTTCATTGAAATTTTAGCTGAAACCCTAATGGCGACCTTTAGCCAACACCACACTCTTTTTCAGTCAATTTTTCATATCCCATCATTTGGAAAATTCGGTTTTTACCCAACGATAAATCCAATGCTGCGAAAAGCAAAAGAGCCAAATCTCCCCACCTCCTGTTAATATCTTTTCGTTTGAAAGGTAGTTGCAGTTTCAAAAATTTGACTTACTTTTGGACAATAATTGTCAAGAACATTATTATCTATGCAAAATTTAGACAGCATTGGTACTCAAATCAGAAAACTACGAGAAGAGGCGGCAATGCCTTTGAGAAAACTTGCAGCATCACTCGACATTGACCAATCTACTTTGAGCAAAATTGAGAGAGATGAGCGCAAACCAAATGCTCAAATTATTGAGCAGATTGCAAAGGTTTTCAAAACCAATAAGAAAGAACTGCTTGTAACTTTTTACAGCGACTTAGTTGTTTATGAAATTCAGCAAGAGAGTTATTTCTCCGAAATTCTCCAGGTAGCAGAGGCAAAAATTGAGTATCAACGAACCAAAACCAAGAAGTCAAAATGAGCAGCAACATTTTAAATTACTTTTTAACAAGAGAAGAGCAACTAATTGCTCTTGAAATTCAAAAGAATTTCCTTTCAAAGACAAATGAGGTAAAACCCATTTCTGCAAAGGAACTTCATTTGATAAATGCAAACTTGCTTCTGACAGATGAAAGTAACCTTGCTTTCAAAGTTCACGGTAAATTTATCAATTCGCTAATTACCTCTTACATCAATTCTAAATTCAAAAAGTATTCGGAAGAATTAAATACAATTTTTCAATTTGAGGAAACTGCAATGATTGAAAATTTGTTTGAAAAAAACATTGAAGAAATTCCAGAGATAGTTGAAGAGTTGCACATCACATTTTTGAATTCAGAGTTTTCCATTGGAAATGGGAAACTTATAAGAAAGAAATCCAAACATCATTTAAGAGAGAACGGTGCAGTTTATACGCTAAAGCAAATCACAAACGAAATAGTTGAGAATACAATTGCAAATGCGATTCAAGGGAAAGTAATTGCTGGCACAGTTACGTGTCTTGATTTTGCAAGTGGCACAGGTAGGTTTTATTTTGAGGCAGTTGACATTCTAAGAAAGAAATATGCTTTGCCTGTGCAACAAATTATTTGCAATAATTTGTTTGCTGTTGATTTGGATGAAACGGCTTTGCAAGTTTTGCGGTGTAAAGTCATTTCACTTTTTCAGAAACTGAATTCTGAAATTATCAATGCTCTTTCAACAAACATCATCAACAGAAACGCATTGATTCCAAAGGCAACTTTGTTGTACGAAGATAAAAACAGCATTGACCTTTCAAATGATTTTAAAAGTGTTTTTGCCAATGGAGGTTTCGATGTTGTGTTTTCAAATCCACCTTACTGTTTGCTGAAAGTAAACAAGAAAGAAGATGAGCAAAAGTTGAATAGCTACTATGTAAATCTTCAAAGCAAAGTTCAGAACCAAATAAATTATTTCAGGACTTCTGGAATTTATCAATACTCAATTGAAGGAATGTTGAACTACTATCAACTCTCAATTGAAATGATAATTCGTTTGACAAAAGTAAATGGGCAAATCGGAATTATTTGCCCTTCCTCATTATTTGCCGACTTGACCTCTGCTAAACTTCGTAAGCATCTCTTAATTTCTAATCGGCTTCATTTTATTCGTTATTATCCCGAGGCAGCAAGGTTGTTTGAGAATGTTTCTCAATCAACAGTAATTTTTTATTTGCAGAAGGGCAGCAAGACAGATAAGATCGCAATTGAAATTTCGGACAACACTTTTGAAATTGATTTTGCAACAATCAAAAATATATTTCCAACCAATTTTGAAATTCCTTTGATTGATATAACAGGTTGGTCAATCCTTGCAAAGATTTCCAAACAAAAAAAGATGAAAGAAATTTCTTTCATCAGAAACAGAAGAGGTGAATTAGATTTAACGCTTTTCAAACCTTTTATCACTTCTATAAATACAGGTTGGAGATTGGTAAGAGGCAATATGATTTCTGATGAAAGTGTGGTTGATAAGAACGGAGAGTTTGTTGAGATAGAAAGTTTCCTCAACAAAAAGTCAGATGATTTTAAAGTGCATGACTTCAACAAAGAGAGGTTGATTTGTCAGCAGATTTCAAACATTGATACTGAGCGGAGATTGAAATTTGTCTTTTGTGAAAAGACCGACATACTTGGAAACTCTTGTAACTACATTGTTTCGACAAGGAAACAATCCGATTTGAAAAAACTCTTTTACATTTTGAATAGCGGTTTGCTAAATTGGCGTTTCAAAATCACAAGCAGCAACAACCACATAAATAATTACGAGTTAGACGAACTTCCCATTGTTGACATAGACAGTTTTGAGTTGAATGATTTTTCAAATGATGAAAACGACACCAACGAAACAGTTTGCAAACTTTACGGCTTGACCAAAACAGAAGCCAATTACATTTTGAACACCAAGAAAAAGGCAGAGCAAGTAATTGAATATGAAACTTTATAACCACATAGCACCCGGACTTAGCAAATTGGAGTGGAAAATGGTTCAACACATTCCAGCAGGAGGAAATTGGCAAAACATCCCCGACACCATTCCATCGCAACGACTCGAACAAATCAGGCGTTCAGGTGGCAGGACAACTTACTATGGCAGGCTTGAATTTGACAAGCCGAGTTACACAATCACAACTTATTTTAATCGCTTAGGCAATGGCTGCAACTTGCATCCATCGCAGGACAGAATTATTTCAACCCGTGAGGGAGCAAGACTTCAAACATTCAAAGACAGCTATATCTTTTACAGCAGTAAGACTTCTCAATACAAACAAATTGGCAATGCCGTTCCGCCATTGCTGGCAAGAGCCATCGCAGAAACTTTGAAAGACCATTTAAAGAATTTGACTTTCGTTGACTTGTTTGCTGGTGCAGGTGGAATGTCAGAAGGCTTTTTATCGGAAGGTTTTAAATTGATTGCGGCAAACGAAATTGAACCAAATTTTTTTGAAACATACAAAAAGAACCATTCGCAATTTGACAACGGAAATAATTTGATTTTAGGCGACATCACTTCAAAAGAAATTAAAGAGCAAATTATTTCAGTTGCAGCAAAACAAAAAAAGATTGGAGTTGTAATAGGTGGTCCTCCTTGTCAGGGCTTTTCTCATGCAGGTTGGAGAAACCCAAACGACAAAAGAAATCAGTTATTTAAAGAGTTTGTTCATGTAGTTGATGAAATACGACCAGAGATTTTTGTAATGGAAAATGTTCCAGGCATTCTCACAATTAGAAAAGGTGCAGCGATGAAAGAAATAATTTCATCGTTTGAAGAAATCGGCTACCATGTAACCACACCTTTCAAATTGAACGCAGAAGATTTTGGAGTTCCACAAAAACGCAGAAGAGTTGTAATAATTGGTTCACTCAAAAAGGGAAAGTTTGAACAACCGAAAGTTTTGTTCTCACATAAAGATGAAAGCAAACCAAAACCGATAACAGTTAAACAAGCCATTGGCGGTTTGCCAATTCTTACAACAGGTTCTGGAGAGTTTGAATTGATTTGTAATTACAAATCAACTTCTGCTTTTGAAAAATTGATGTTAGGAGAAATTGACTTTGCAACTTTCTACGAAAGTTGTTTAGACCAACTACCAGTTGCTTTCAGCAATGTTGGTTAACAACTTAAAAACATTTTCAAGTTGAGTTTTTGCTTCCTTCTTTTTCTTTGCTGAAAGCAAAGAAAAAAGTTTTTCAAGTTCAGCATCAACTTCATTACTATTCCAAATATTAGTTTTTCTGTTTTCAATTTCTCTATACTCCTTCAACTTATCGAACGCAACTCTGTAATAACGCTTGATGTTATTCTGTTGATTTTTACCAGTGAGTTTCTTAGAAACAACTTTTTTGTATTTCCCAGTTTCGGGATTGAACCCTTCAAACTGATAATCAAAGAAAGAGTATTCAGGATTTAGAAATTGTTTAAGAAATTCACCGTAACCCATTTCATCAATCATTGAAAACACAATGAGAATGTGATGCAAATTCTTTCTCATTAAATCACACAACTTGACTGCATCCTTGTCATTCACAATTTTGTTTTTTAGTTTGTCCCAAATAAATTTGGAATGCCACGAAACAACTTGTTCAGTTTTTTCATCTTCCAATAAAACTTCAACATCTTTCAAACTCATGCGATTATTTTTAGCGGAGTTTTCTGCTTTGGTAAGCGGATGAAATTTTGGACGATGACAAAAGCCAAGTGAAATTGGCCCGATATGGTCAGCACTCAAATCATGTTTGCGGAATATTGACATCAAACGGTCAGCCATTTTCCAATCGCCATCAGCCCAGTTTTCATAGACTCTTCTATCTTGACCGTATCGTTGCATATTTGATTTGTGGCGACCTTTATCACTTACACCACGACAACAATTTCCATCAGAATGGTAGCCATCTAATCTATCGGGCGAATTGCTATACACTCCGGGTGAAAGTGCTTTCGAATACGCTTCAACAAAATTGACTTTTAGATGCTGCTTCAAGGCGTCCACAGATGGAATATTAATTCCTTTGATTTTGAAAATTCTCTTAACCCTTTCAATATCATCATTTGCTTTCACCACTTCATCAATAATTTGGTAAATGTCCCTGGTGTATGGATGTATTGTTACATTGAATTCCCTCTTAAACCCTTCAATGGTTCTCTTGTTTGGATAAACATATTCAAGCCGAAGTTCTTTACCACAAATCTGACATGTATGCAATTTGGTTGGATGAACTATGTATGCGATTTTGGCATAACACCCAGCGCCAAGTTGAACTCCATTTTCTAAACATTTTTTATTCCACCAATTTCTTCTTTCTACGCCTTTATCTGATTTACCAGCTACGACCCATTTTACTCGTTTGTCTTCGCCTCTTTCAAAAAATAGCCCTTTATAATTTTTATGACCAACAATAAACTCAGTGTATTTCAAAAAGTTTTCGTTCCACTGTCTTTTGTTGTCAGCAGTTTCTTTAAGTTCTTTCATTTTTTCTTTATTTACCTTGGCTCACTCATCAAATAGAGTTGAAATTTTTACATTAAGTGCTTTTGCGATTTTCTCAATAACAGTGATTGAAACATTCCTTTCTCCCTTCTCAATGCTTGGAATATAAGTTCTGTCAAGATTAGCCTGATGTGCAAGTGCTTCTTGTGACAAGCCCTTTTCGAGTCGGAATTTTTTGACTTGTTTGCCGAATTTATTTTTAATATCCATGATGCAAAGGTGAAACTATGTTGACTATCATACAACGGACAACTGTCAACATACAAGAAAGGAAACCAAACGCAGTAAACACACACTTTTGCAAGTCGCCCAGACCCACCCACGAACCAAAACTTGCATGAGAGTATGTTTGCCCAATCAAAAAAAAATGATTTAAAAAATTTACCGACCACAAAAAAAATTAAAAACCGCCACCAACACGCGGACTTACTGCAAACTTCGCTTTGAATTTAGGCTGCTTCTAAAAGAGCATTTACTGACATGGCAGGACACAGGTTCGGATAAACAGAAGGGCATCTGCTAACAAGTGCTTAAACGAAATGGAGTTTGTTGCCAAGCTCACGCAGGGCATTGAGCATCTTATCCAGATTCTGATGGGAGTTATCAATCCAAAAATCAATATCTGACGAATGCCTTTTGTAACCATAGTAATTAACAGCATTTCCTCCCACGAGGATCATCCGGACACGGTTGTTTTGACAGGCGTCGATAAAATTATAAACTTCCCTGATTAAAATTACTTTCCATCCTTCTTACGAATTACGAAATTGTTTTTTTTATCGTTGGGATGCACATAATCCTCTGGTAGAGGGAAAGCACGTGGCGCAGTCACCATTTCGATAAATGCTATCAACCGCTCGCCAGGCGTAAGTTTCAGAAACCCCTCCTCGCGGCGTCGGTTGTGTTCTTCTTTTGTACCAAAAAATATTTCCATGATTATGCAAAGATATATTTTCTGATTTTGATACCTCTGATATAATATTTTGTAGCCAGGCTGGTCACTAACCCCGGCCTTTAGGCCGAGGTTAAAAAGGCAATAGTATTTCAGTAAGCTCTATCCCAAATAAAGAGCATGTTTTGATGAGTTAATGGAGAGATAGTGATGCAAAAGTGTTGCGGGCTAAAGCCCGCCGGTTTCTGACAGTGCTTACTGATCCCGGATATCCGGGGTTATTGAGATGCGACAGATGAGCTACACTCAATAAATAATAGCAGAGCCATTTTGATAAAAAAAGCCGGGAAAATCTCCCGGCTTTAATTTTATGATACAAAAACGATTATTCGCTTTTCACGTCTTCCTCTAATGAGAAATCCATGGCAGCCATTCGCTGGTAACTCTTGTAGCGCCACTGTGCATTTTTGAGCGCTTCTTTGGTGAGTATCTCGGCTTCGGCGGGGAATGCCTGATGCAGCGAGGTATAGCGCACTTCACCATTCAGGAAGTCGCCAAAGGCATTCCAGTCAGGCTCTTTGCTGTCGAGCTGGAAAGGGTTTTTGCCTTCTTCCTCCAGGGCGGGATTGTAGCGATACAGATGCCAGTAGCCTGACTCGACAGCGCGTTTTTCCTCTTCCTGCGTTTTGCCCATACCGGCGCGGATGCCGTGGTTGATGCAGGGTGAGTAGGCGATGATGAGTGAAGGGCCTGGATAAGCCTCGGCTTCGCGCAGTGCCTTGAGGAACTGCGACTGGCTGGCGCCCATAGCCACTTGTGCTACATACACGTATCCATAGGTCATGGCCATGGCACCCAGGTCTTTCTTACGCGTTTTTTTGCCTGATGCGGCAAATTTGGCTACAGCGCCTACCGGTGTTGCTTTGGAAGCCTGTCCGCCTGTATTGGAATAAACCTCCGTATCCATCACCAATATGTTGATGTCGTCGCCCGAAGCAATTACATGATCCAGGCCGCCGTAGCCGATGTCGTAAGCCCAGCCGTCGCCGCCAAAAGCCCACACCGATTTTTTAACGAGATATTGTTTCAGATTCATGATCTCTTTGGCTACAGCCAAATCGCTGTTTTCGCAGGCTGCAATTACTCTGGCCGATGCAGTCACCGAACCTTCGGCATTGTTTACGTTTTGCAACCATTCGCCAAAAGCGGCAATCATCTCTTCATTCAATCCATTGGAGCTGATGGCCTGGCCCATACGTTCGGCAATACGCTGACGCATTTTGTTTACGCCGAGCATCATTCCGTAGCCATATTCGGCATTGTCTTCAAAGAGCGAATTGGCCCAGGCCGGTCCCTGGCCCTGAGCATTGGTACAATAAGGAGTGGAAGGTGCCGAGCCGCCATAAATAGAGGAGCAGCCGGTAGCGTTGGCTACCATCATACGATCACCATAGAGCTGGGTGATAAGTTTGATGTAAGGTGTTTCGCCACAGCCGGCACATGCGCCCGAAAATTCGAAGAGTGGCTGTGCAAACTGGCTGTTTTTTACGGATTTATCTTTAGGAACAATGTTGTCTTTGTAGGTAACATTCTTTACCATAAAGTTCCAGTTGTCGTCTTCGTGCAGTTGTGTCTCGAAAGGCAACATTACCAGCGCATTTTCTTTGGCCGGACAAATGTCGGCGCAGTTGCCGCATCCTGTGCAGTCGTAAGGACTAAGCTGCATGCGGTATTGCAATCCTGCAAAAGTTTTTGGAATGGCGGTAAGTGTTTTCAGACCTTCTGGCGCCTTGCTCATCTCTTCATCGCTAATCAGGAACGGACGGATACAGGCGTGAGGACACACGTAAGCGCATTGGTTACACTGGATGCAGTTTTCGGCAATCCATTCCGGAACATTCACAGCTATACCACGCTTTTCGTATTGGGTGGTGCCTGCGGGGAAGGTGCCATCTTCGCGACCCAGGAAGGCGCTCACCGGCACGTCGTCGCCTTTTTGGGTGTTGATAGGCTCTACCACGTTCTTAATAAAATCAGGGAGGTCGCGATCGTCCAACATTTTTTCTACTTTCAGGTTAGCCCACTCTTTGGGAACATCTACCTGTTCGTATTCGCCGCCACGATCGACAGCACCAAAGTTCATATTCACAATCTCTTCGCCTTTGTGCCCAAAGCTTTTGATGATTGCTTTTTTCATCTCATCTACTGCCAGCTCGTAAGGGATGACGTTGGAAATTTTGAAGAATGCCGATTGCATAATGGTGTTGGTACGGTTGCCTAAGCCGATTTCTTCGGCTATTTTGGTGGCATTGATGATATAAAATTTAATATCATTTTCAGCCATGTATTTTTTGAAATGATCGGGCAGCCGGTTCTTGCTTTCATCGGCATCCCAGATGCTGTTGAGCAGGAAGGTGCCGCCTTTTTTCAATCCTTTGAGCATATAATATTTGGTAAGATATGCCGGCACGTGGCAAGCCACAAAGTCGGGGGTTCCTACCAGATACGATGCCTGGATGGGCTTGTCGCCAAAGCGCAGGTGCGAAGTGGTGATGCCGCCTGACTTCTTGGAATCGTAAGCAAAGTAAGCCTGGCAATATTTGTCGGTATTTTCGCCGATGATCTTGATGGAGTTTTTGTTGGCGCCCACCGTACCATCAGAGCCTAAGCCGTAGAATTTGGCTTCGTAAGTGCCTTTGGGTACGATACTGATTTCGGGCAGCAGCGGCAGCGACAGGAATTTTACGTCATCATTAATACCAACAGTAAAATGATTCTTGGGCTCGTTTTGTTTCAGGTTGTCATACACCGAAACGATCATGGCCGGCGTGGTGTCTTTGGAGCTAAGCCCGTAGCGTCCGCCCACGATAATTGGAGCATTTTCTTTTTCATAAAAAATATCTCTGATGTCGAGATACAGTGGCTCGCCGGTGGCACCCGGTTCTTTGGTACGGTCGAGCACCGAGATGCGCTTAACGGTTTGGGGTAGCACGCGCATAAAATACTTTTCGGAGAACGGACGGTAGAGATGAACGGTGACTAAACCGACTTTTTCGCCTTTTGCCGTAAGGTAATCAATGGTTTCGCGGATTACCGGTGTGATAGAACCCATGGCAACGACAATGTTTTCGGCGTCGGGGGCACCGTAATAGGTAAATGGATGGTACTCGCGGCCAGTCATCTTACTGATCTGTTGCATGTATTCTTCTACCATGTCGGGCACCGGATCATAAAAATGGTTGGCAGCTTCGCGCGACTGGAAGTAGATGTCGGGGTTTTGCGCTGTACCGCGGGTTACTGGCTTTTCGGGATTGAGTGCATTGTTGCGGAAACGCTGCAAAGCCTCCATGTCGAGCATGGGTTTTAGCTCCTCAGTAGTAAAATATTCTACTTTTTGTATTTCGTGTGAGGTACGGAACCCATCGAAGAAATGGACAAAAGGAATGCGCGACTTTACAGCCACCAGGTGCGCAACGGCGGCAATGTCCATGATTTCCTGCACGCTGCCGGTAGCCAGAAAGGCAAAGCCGGTGTTGCGGGCAGCCATCACATCGGAGTGGTCGCCAAAGATCGACAACGCTTGTGCAGCAAGGCTGCGGGCACTCACGTGAAATACCGCCGGAAGCAGTTCGCCCGAAATTTTGTACATGTTGGGCAGCATTAGCATCAAGCCCTGCGACGCTGTGTAAGTAGTTGTGAGCGCGCCGGCTTGTAAAGAGCCATGAACCGCACCAGCAGCGCCGCCTTCCGATTGCAGTTGCGAAACTTTTACGGTTTCATCAAAAATGTTTTTTCTGCCATGCGCCGACCATTCGTCGATGTATTCGGCCATGGTGGACGATGGTGTAATAGGATAAATGGCCGCTACTTCGCTGAACATGTAGGCAATGTGTGAGGCAGCATAGTTACCGTCGCAAGTGATGAATTTTTTCTTTGTAGTCATGATTATGAATTGATTAAATCGTAGTTTTCGGTAAATTCAAAATTTGGCACGAAAGTAACCATAACTGGCTAATTGATCGACTTACAAAACCTTTTCAGACGTCAAAATCAGCTATTTAAATTCATTTCAGATTAATTTGGCACAAAGCCCATCATTTTTTGGTTGGATTACTTCTTAATGATTTTTAAAGAATAGTAAGGGCGTGGAGGAGATGATTTTTTGATACTTTTGTCCCACGTTAATACAAGTACAAAGAACATTTTTTAATAACAAAATAATACGATAGCATGGCTGACTTGAAAACCACTTATTTGGGATTGGAACTAAAAAACCCGCTAATTGTGGGCGCCAGTAATCTGGTGATGGACGACGACGCGCTGGCGCAAATAGAAGCCGCGGGCGCTGCCGCCATTGTTTATAAATCGCTCTTTGAGGAGCAAATACAACTGGAGCGTGCTCAGCTCGACGACAACCTCAACGAATACAACGAGCGCCATGCTGAGATGGTGACGCTGTTTCCGAAAATAGAACACGCCGGCCCCGACAAGCACCTGATGAACCTGGCGCGGGTAGTGAAAAATACCAACCTGCCTGTGATTGGCAGCCTCAACTGCGTGTACGATGTTACCTGGAACGAATATGCCAAAAAACTCGCCGACACTGGTATTGCTGCCCTGGAGCTTAACTTTTATGCCAATCCCCGCGATGATAAAAAGGCCGGCAAAGACATCGTGGAACACCAGTTGGCTATCCTCAAAAAAGTAAAACAGGCCGTTAACATTCCGGTGAGTGTGAAGCTCAGTCCTTTTTATACCAACATCCTAAAGGTAATTGCCGAGATGGATCACCTGGGATGTGATGGTTTTGTGCTCTTCAACCGGATATTCCAACCCGACATCGACATCGAAACCGAAGAGCTGGTGTTCCCCTGGTTTCTTTCCAACCACGGCGACTACCGACTTTCGCTTCGGTATGCTGGCATGTTGGCCGGAAACATCAACGGAAGCATTGTTGCCAACACCGGAATACTCACCGGTACGGATGCCATCCAGATGCTCCTGGCCGGAGCCGACGCCGTGCAGGTAGTTACCACTTTGTACAAAAATGGTATCGGCCAGATAAAGAACATCCTCAGCGACCTCAATCAGTGGATGGATAAAAAAGAATATGCTACCATTGGCGATTTCAAAGGCAAACTTTCGCGCAAAAAAATGAATGACCCGTTTGCCTACAAGCGCTCGCAATATGTGGACATACTGATGAAATCAGAAGAGATTTTCAAAAAATACCCCATGCGGTAGTCGTTTTTTAATGAATAAACCAAAAGCCGCTTTCCTGAAACGAATGCGGCTTTTTTGATAATAAAAAATCCAAATGCAAAAACCGTATCCTCACATCAGCAAATCCTCACATCAGCAAATCAGCAAATCGTAAATCCCAAATCCCAAATCCCAAATCGTAAATCCCAAATCCCAAATCCCAAATCGTAAATCCCAAATCCCAAATCGTAAATCCCAAATCGTAAATCCCAAATCGTAAATCCCAAATCGTAAATCCCAAATCGTAAATCCCAAATCCCAAATCC
>SABY01000057.1 GCA_009928785.1 Clostridia bacterium
CCTGGGCTATGAATCAAGAGCGTAAACGCCTGGGCTATAAATCAAGAGCGTAAACGCCTGGGCTATGAATCACGGGCGTAAACGCCTGGGCTATGAATCAAGAGCGTAAACGCCTGGGCTATAAATCAAGAGCGTAAACGCCTGGGCTATAAATCAAGAGCGTAAACGCCTGGGCTATGAATCACGGGCGTAAACGCCTGGGCTATGAATCACGGGCGTAAACGCCTGGGCTATAAATCAAGAGCGTAAACGCCTGGGCTATGAATCAAGAGCGGAAACCCTGGGCTATGAATTCCTAAGCCCGGGCAACGAAATCGGACAATCTATTTATTAGTTTTAAAGCCTCCACAACAATCCGATAGCCACCGCCGGAAAAAATATCTACTTTTGAAACCTTTTTTAGCTTAAGCTAAACAATGTGGGGGCGATTGCCTTAATGCAAATATCAACTTAAAAAAAACGATATGTCGGAACAGGTAATGATAAGTCTGGCCAGCCTGGTAATACTGGGCATTGGTGCACAATGGCTGGCGTGGCGGCTTAAGTTTCCCAGCATACTTTTTCTGTTGATTTTGGGCTTTGTTGCCGGACCGGTTACGGGATTTCTGCAACCCGACTTGCTGATGGGCGACCTGCTGCTTCCCTTTGTATCGCTGGCCGTGGCCATCATCCTGTTTGAGGGCGGCCTCACGCTCAACCTCAAGGAGCTGCGCGAGATTGGCGGGGTAGTGGTGGGCTTGATAACAATTGGTGTAATAGTAACCTGGGGCGTAGCCGCCGCGGCAGCCTATTACCTGCTGGAGCTAAACCTGCAGATTTCCATCCTTTTGGGCGCCATCCTGGTGGTGACCGGTCCTACGGTGATAGGACCGCTGCTTCGACACATCCGCCCCAACGAACGCGTCAACGACATCCTAAAGTGGGAAGGCATCGTGATCGACCCCATCGGAGCGCTGCTTGCTGTACTAGTGTTCGAAGCCATTGGCGTAAGCCGGTTTCAGGAAGCTACTACCGAAGTATTGCTTAGTTTGGGACGAACGGTACTTTTTGGCAGCCTCACCGGATTTTTCTTTGCCTGGCTGTTGGTGCTACTCATTCGCAAATATTGGGTGCCCGATTTCCTGCAGGTCACCGTATCATTGTCGTTGGTGGTAGCTGCTTACCTGTCGAGCGATCTGCTTCAGCCCGAGTCGGGATTATTTTCGGCGACCCTGATGGGCATTGTGATGGCCAACCAAAAATACGTTTCGGTAAAACATATCCTGGAATTTAAAGAAAACCTGCGGGTACTCATCATCTCTATATTGTTTATCCTGCTCTCCGCCCGCTTAAACCTGAGTGCCTTTCAGGACTTGTCGCTCAACATACCGTGGTTTTTGGCCATATTGATTTTGGTTGCACGTCCGCTGTCGGTATTTGCCTCGTCGATAGGCAGCGGGCTGACGGTGCGCGAAAAGTTGTTTTTGTCGTGGATGGCGCCGCGAGGAATTGTGGCTGCTGCCGTGTCGAGTATCTTTGCGCTGCGTCTGACCGAGTCGGGGATGGAGAATGCGGGCGCGATAGTCCCGGTAACTTTCTCGGTAATCGTGGCCACGGTAGTGATCTATGGCCTCACCTCCAAACCGGTGGCGCGCTGGCTCAAAGTTGCCGAGAGCGACTCGCAGGGAATCCTGTTTGTAGGCGCCCACACCTGGGCGCTCGAAATAGCCAAAGCCATCAAAAATGAAGGATTCAAGGTGGTGGTGGTCGATACCAACCGCTCCGACATCGCCAAGGCACGGCTGGCCGGCATCAGCACGGTGTATGGTAGCGTGTTGAGCGAAAATGTGGTGGAAGATATCCCGCTTAGCGGCATCGGCAAACTCTTTGCCCTTACCTCCAACGATGAAGTCAACTCCCTGTCGGTAGTGCTTTTCAACAGCATCTTCGACAGCCATGAGCTTTATCAGCTCATCCCCGTAAAAACCGAAAAAGGAAAGGAGCAGGACTTCTCGCCCAAGCACCTGCGCGGGCGCTTCCTCTTTGGCGAAGGCATCAACTTTGCAAATCTGCGCAAGCTCTTCTTTGCCGGCGCCGTGATTAAAAGCACAAAAATTACCAAAGACTTTACTTTTAAAGATTATCTGGCAAAATACGGCGAGAGTGCCATCCCGATGTTCATCATCACCGAAAGCAAGGAACTTACTGTTGTTACCACCGACACAGAACTAAAACCCAAAGTTGGAAGCACCATTATTGCGATGGTGATGGAGAGAGAAGAAAACCACATTTAGTATCTTTAAATAATTTTGAAAAGCTATGCCGAACAAATACGTGCGCTTTATTTCAGACGAGCATTTGCTGAAGTGCATCGAAAATTTGCATCAATCCTAACAGCGCGCAAAAGAGAACATTTCCAGACATCAGTTTTATAAAAGGTCAAGCTCACTTTTGATGCGAGGTTTAGCGAAATAAATGAGTTGGAGATTTTAAAATCAGAGATACTTCGGCAAATCGACAAGTCGATCAACAACTCCATTGGCACTTTTCACGAGCAGATTTTGGGTGGAATAGAAGGCTACGAAGTGGGCAACCTAAGCGGATTCGACATCAAAGCTACTGATGATACGCTTTTTGCGGATATCAAAAATAAACACAACACAATGAATAGCAGTGCAGCCGAGAGTTTATTTCAAAAGCTGGCACGCTACGCCGATACCTACAAACAAGCAAAATGCTACTGGGTACAAATTTTGGCCAAAGGCAGTTTTAACGAAAGATGGGCAGCCGATATCAACGGCAAGGATTATAGTCACAGCCGGGTTTATAAAATTTCGGGTGATCAATTTTACGCATTATTGTCAGGCAACGCCACCGCTTTCTTCGACCTGTATAAAGCGCTTCCAATAGCTATCGACGATTTCTTGAATACAATTGGTAAGCGTGAGTCACATCAGGAAAATTCTGCTCTTGATGAAATCAGAAAAAACTCGGAAGAGAGCATGCGCTCGCTTATGGAACAGATAACTTTTGAAAACTACAGCTACTACTTAGGTTTTGATAAGCTGTAATATTCATTTAAAAATTTAACAACAGAATACCCAACTTCCTGACCTAAATTAACGGGAACAGCATTGCCAATTTGCTTGTATTGCTGCGCCACCGATCCGGCAAAAACCCACTCATCCGGAAACGTCTGTATTCGGGCATATTCTCTTACGGTAAAGGGTCTGGTTTCGTCGGGGTGGCATCGTTCGGTTTGCTTTTGTGCAGGGCTGCAAGTGAGTGTAAGCGAGGGTTCGTCCCAGCCGATGCGTCGTGCCATACCTGTTTTGCCACCTCCCAGATAAAAGCTTCCGCCCATGTATTCTTTTTGTTTTTCTACAGGAAGATCGCGCCAATAGCCCTTTGGAGGAATCATTTCCAAAATTTCCTTTTTATAAACGGGATACTGTGCCCCGTTTGATTTAGGGACATCACTATTAAAAAGAGCGCCTTTCTTCAGAGCATCTTCAAGATTATAAGTTTTATGGTGAGGTTTGGGATATTCGAAGTATATTGAAATGTCTTTTCTGATCCCGACCAAAATTAGTCTTTCCCGCTTTTGCGGAACCCTGTATTGAACCGCTTTTAAAATCCGGATGGGAGCGACGCGATAGCCTATTTCATCAAGAATCGAAATCATGCCCTGCAAGGTTCTGCCTTTTTGGTGGCTGAGCAGGCCGCGTACATTTTCACCAATACAAATCAAAGGATTGACTTGCTGCACAACGCGTGCAAATTCATAAAACAAAGTACCGCGTGCATCATTCAGCCCCAGTTTTTTGCCTGCATAACTAAAAGCCTGACAAGGAAATCCTCCGGTAACAACATCCACCTTATTATGACAATCATTAAAAGAAAAATCTTTGATATCACCTTCAAGGATATTCCACTGCGGCCGGTTTTGCCGAAGTGTCTGACAAGCCCATTTGTCAATTTCATTGAGCGCCACGCATTTTAATCCTGCCTTTTCAAGACCGACAGCCAGACCGCCTGCGCCTGCAAAAAGTTCCAATACTGAAAACTGCTTTATTGGGGCAACAAAATTGGATGTTTCATCAACTTTATTGTCATCCAACAGCGATCCAAATAACATCTCGACGTCAGATTTTCGATAGACCCTATAGTTGGAAACAGGCTCCCGAACTGCGCTGAGTATGCCTTTGTTATCCCAGCGGCGCAGGGTTTCCTTGCTTTTTCCCAGTAGCTCGGCAGTTTCTGATAACGACAAAAATTCATTCATTAATAACCATCTTGTTAAACCTTACACAATGGTTACAAAAATACAATTGTTTTTTAATGGGGATGACCATTTCTCAAAAACGGTAAAAGAGGAATTGTCTATCCGCTTCATCAAAATGGAATCCTGTTCACATGAACAGATTGTCCCCTTCAAAAATACCGCCTCACGGAGTTTTCCTGTTGAAACAAATTTTTTCAATACTTTTACAGGCCAATATTTTTTTAACAAAAAAATCATTTTTATGATCAACAAAATGCTCATCACACTTACCCTCCTGCTGTCGGGGCTGCTGATGCAAGGACAGAGCGTGGAGGAACTACTCAAAACTACCGGCACTGCCGCCGACTATCCGGGCAGCGATTTTTTGGTGGTTTTCGACAGCACCCGCGTAGAGGTGCAGGAAACCGGCCTGGGCTACTTTTTTATGCACCAGATGTTTAAAGTGCTCACCCCACAAGGCGCGCTCGACAAGCGCGTAATCGAGTACGGCTACGATCCGCTCTCGGCCTACGTGGAAATTCGTGAAGCTACTATTTACCGCGCCGACGGCAGCCGCGAAAAGCTCGACCTGTCGCAGGTACGCGACTATCCCGCACCGGCACGTGCCATCTACTGGGGCGCCCGCGAAAAATTGATCGAAGCCGGCAGGTTGCAGCCCGGCGACGCCATCGACCTGGTACTTTTTAAAAAAGGCTATACCTATGCACTGCTGATGCAGGACGACGAAGAGAGATACATCCCGCCCATGCGCGGCCATTTTTATGACATCGTCCCTTTCTGGAGCGACCAGCATATGCTTAGCAAAGTCTATAGTGTGAACATACCAGCCGATAAACCCATGCAATACGTGTTTTACCACGGCGAGTGCCAGTCGTCGTTGCGTTTTGAAGGCGACCGCCACATTTATACTTTCTCCAAAAGCAATATTGCACCACTGAAACGTGAATCGAACATGGTGGACGCTTCCGACATTGCGCCCAAGCTATTGATGACTACCAGCCCCGACTGGGAAGCCAAATCGCTGTGGTTTTATGGCGTAAACGAAGATTACGACAGCTTCACCCCTACCCCCGAGGTGCAGGAATTTGTAAATAATTTGCTTAAAGATGCCAAAACAGAAACCGACAGCGTGTCGATACTCACCCACTGGGTAGCCGACAATATGCGTTATTCGGGCATTTCGATGGGCGAAGGCGAAGGCTACACGCTGCACAATGCCGATATGAATTTCCGCGACCGCTGTGGTGTGTGTAAAGACAAAGCAAGTATGTTGATCGCATTTTTGCGGGCTGCAGGCTTCGAGTCGTATCCGGCAATGACCATGGCAGGCTCACGCATCGAAGACATTCCCGCCGACCAGTTTAACCACAGCGTGACGGTGGTGAAACTCGCCGATGGGAAATACCACCTGCTCGACCCCACCTGGGTGCCTTTTGTGCGCGAACTGTGGAGCAGTGCCGAACAGCAACAAAACGTGCTGATGGGTGTGCCCGGTGGCGCCGACCTGATGATTACGCCCATTTCGCCACCAGAAGATCACTATCTTAAAATGACCGGTACCTCCACCCTGCTGCCCGATGGCACCCTGGAAGGTGAGCTTTACGTTACCGCCGAAGGTCAAACCGACGCTTCCATTCGTGGCATCTTCACCAGAGCCTACAAAACCGAGTGGGACAAAAACCTGGAGAGCGAGCTGCTGCGCATCAATCCCAAAGCAGAAATTATCAGCATGGATTACAGCGCCAATCCCATCGACCACATGGCCGGGCCTATCGAAATACGCGTAAAATACCGCATCCCGCAATATGCTGCCGTGGGTAAAAATGTGCTCGTGTTTACTCCGCTGCTGGCAACACGCATTTTCTCCGCCGGCATGTCGCACCTATATCTTAACACCAATATTCCCGACGACCGGCAGTATGGCTTTCGCGATCGGTGTAGCCGGCTGGTACAAATCAACGAAACCATCAACATTCCCGATGGCTATTCAATGATGAACGATTCCATAAACGTGGATTATGACGGCGAAGCGGCTACCTACAACGGAACGCTGCAGCAAAAAGGTAACACCCTCAGCCTTAGTCAGGAGATCATCCTCGAAAAACGGGTGTATGAACCAGCCGACTGGCCTGCCGTAAAAAATACTGTGACAGCACAGAAAAACATGGCCGATAAGCCCATCGTGTTAAGTAAATAATTCAGGTGTTATTAATTTAGAAAATGATTATTCAAATGAAAAAGATATTTCTGATACTGTTGGCCGGATGGTTTGCCACGGCGGCCAGCGCACAATACAACGACGCCGATGCGGTGTACGGCAAGATTACAAAAACCTTTACCCTCAACGACGACGGCAGCACCAGCGCCCGCTACTACAAGCAACTCCGGCTGCAAAGTCATCTGTCGTTCAACCGGCTCTATGGCGAAACATTCATTATTTACGATCCGGCTTCTCAACATGTTACCATCAACGAGGCCTATACAATTATGGCCGATGGAAAGCGAGTGGAGACGCCCGAAAATGCCGTTAACGAAGTGCTGCCACGGGGCGCTGCCCACTCAGCTACATTCAACAATTTGCGCGAGCTGGTGGTGACGCACACCGCCACCGAAATCGGCGCCACCCTATATCTCGACTACACCGTTACCAGCCAGAAAGATTTTTTGCCGGCACTTATGGGCAATGAAATCATTCAGGAATCGTCGCCGGTAGAGGAGATGCAGATTATTGTCAAGGTTCCTTCGGCAGTTGAGTTGCAACACCGGATGATGAACCTGCGCACCGCTCCCGAAATGGTGGTGCAGGGCAACCAGAAAATTTACACCTGGACATTCAAAGGCATAGCCGCCGGGACACAGGATTATTTTCAGGGCGCACAACTTTCGGTGCCGCGGCTGCTTTTTAGCACTTCGCCAAAAGCTGGCGCCGCTATCGACTGGATCACGCGCCAGCCTGCCTTCGACTACCACGCCACCGATGCTTTGAGAAAATATGCTGCCACCGTCAAATCTGAAAGCCAAGACGAGATGAAAACCCTGTTGGCATTGCAAAAGATGGTTGCTACCGAAATGGCCTACGACCGTGTGCCGCCCCAGTGGAATGGCTACCAGGTGCGCACGCCCGCTAAGGTGTGGCAAAGCAATGGCGGCAACCAGCTCGAAAAGGCTGTGCTGCTGGCCACGCTGCTCAGCGCCGCCGACTTTCATGCCGTGGCCGTGATGGCTGCCCCGGAAAAACTTTTCGACAAAAATATGGGCGATCTCCTGATTTTTGATGAGACCTTTGTGAAGGTAAACACCAAAAACTTCGGCACGCTCTATCTTAGCGCTACTTCCACAAGCGACCAGAGCCTCGACTACGGCTTGGGCAGCCAGGTAATCATGCCACTTTACAAAAATGCCGACATCTCCCCCATCACTTTATCGGAAGGCAAAAACGAAATAGACGTAAAAGGAAATCTAACGCTGACGAACGACCAGACGTTAAGCGGTGAAATGACAATAAAGGTACAGGGGAAAACAAATCCGTTTTTGCTGTTGCAAAATGACGCCACAAAATTCAAGTCGCAGCTTACGCAAAATATGATCAGCAAAGCCGACGACGCTGTGAAAGTAGTGAATAGCAATGCCGAGAAGAGTGAGATCGTCGTGCAGATTAATAAAGAAAAAGCGCTGCAGGATGCCGGCAAGATAACGGAGCTGGAGCTTCCGCAAATGACGAGTGGCTTTGGCGGTTGGCACATCAGTTTCCTCAACAGCCAGCGCGATGCCGACTTTGTGCTGCCTTTCCCCATCAGCGAAAGCTACAATTACACGATCACCCTGCCCGACGGCTATGAGCTGGTGACGATGAAACAGCGTGTGGATTTGAAAAACGAAGCCGGCGCGGTAAAGATAGAGCTTAGCCCTAAGGATAACCAGATCATTGTCAGCCGCGAGCTGCGCCTCGACAAAAGCGTGATTGCTCCGGCGGAGTATCCGGCGCTGCGCGCAGTGGTCAACGAATGGCTTGACACCAACTACACCACACTGCTGCTACGCAAAGCAGTAGATTAGAAAAGATAATTTTTCACAACGCCTCCGGCCATCCTCAAATACTACTGGGGATGGCTTTTTTTTTCCTTATTTTTGCAAACCATGAAAAAGGTAGCATCAAGGCAACAGCAAAAACCAAAACCGCTGCAAAAAAAGTCAAACCGAAACTGGCTGTGGCTGGCGCTAATTCTACTGCTCACAGTGCTGGTTTACGCCAATGCCGTCGATAACGATTTTATTTATCAGTTCGACGACGACCTCTACGTTACCGACAATCCCGACATAAAAGCACTCACCGCCGACAACCTTTACCGCATGTTCACCACGTCGTACGTGGGTTTGTATCTGCCGCTCACCATGCTCACCTATGCCGTCGAGTATCATTTTTTTGGATTGGATGCCACGGCCTATCACCTCACCAACCTGCTGCTGCACCTGATTAATGTATGGCTGGTTTTTTTATTAATAATAAAAATAAAACCCAACACGTATGTGGCCGCGCTGGTAGCTTTGGTGTTTGCGTTGCACCCGATGCATGTGGAGTCGGTGGCGTGGATTTCGGAGCGGAAGGATGTTTTGTACCTGCTGTTTTATCTGGCGGCAGCCATTTTTTATCTAAAATATATCCGGAAAAATAGTGCCGGCAATTACCTGATCACGCTGGGATTTTTTGTGCTGTCGTTGCTCAGCAAAACCATAGCGGTATCGCTGCCGCTACTATTGCTTGCTTTGGATTGGTACTTTGGCCGCAGCCTTGCCAGCCGCCGCGTTTGGATAGAAAAAATCCCATTTTTTGCGCTAAGCGCCGCCATCGGATTGCTGGGTATTTGGTTTACCAGCTCCGCCGCCGACACCACTACCCCCGACATCTCGTGGCTTCATCGACCCTTTATCGGTGCTGATGCCGTGCTGATGTATCTGTGGAAATTCCTTGTTCCCATCCAACTCAAAATTTATCATTATTACCCGCCCACTGCTTCCGGCGTGCTGCCACTGCGTTTTTACGTTTCTGCAGCCATCCTGCTGTCGCTGCTGGTGGCGGTTATTTTATTAATAAAAAAATCGGGCAACCTGAAGCGTGATCTGATACTAGGGCTGGCAATTTTTGTGGTGCCGACACTTTTCGTTTTGCAAATAATTCCGGCAGGACGCGCCTACGCTGCCGACCGCTACACCTACTTTTCGTATGTCGGGCTGGCTTACATGCTGGCGGTAAGTTCGTGGCAGATTATTAGCACACAAAAAGTAAGCTTACGCAAATGGCGAACTCCATTAATAATCGTGATGGCGCTGTGGCTGATGGCGCTTGGAGCTATTACGCAGCAGCGCAACACCGACTGGAGCGACAGCATCACGCTGTTTACCGATCTCATCCAAAAAGACCCCGATCACGGGCATCCGTATCTGATACGTGGAATTACGTGGTATCAGCAGGGCAAAATGGAGCTGGCGCTTACCGACTACAACCAAAGCATCCTGCGCGACACCACCGATGCCAAAGCTTTTGCTAACCGCGCGTCGGTGCGTGGCATCAAAGGCGACTATGCCGGCGCTTTGCGGGATGCCAATCGCGCACTTCGTATTGAGCCTGGCTACGCTTCGGCCATCAACAACCGGGCAACAGCCAATTTTTATTTAGAAAACTATAAGCAGGCGGTTGCCGATTATGATGCGCTTATCGCAATGGACAGCAGCGATGCAGGCAATTATCGCAAGAAAATGATGGTACTCGAAAAGATGGCCGACACCGCCGCACTGATTGATAGCTACCAGCATCTGATGCGCCTGGAGCCAGACAATTATTTCAATTCTGCCAAAGCTGGCGAACTTTACTATTATCAAAACAAATTGGAAACAGCCATTGGATATTTTGATGAAGCGCTTCGTCGCGATGCTTCACAGCATGTGCTGCTGATGCTGCGGGCGAATGCACTGTTTGGCGTTCAACGTTTTGAGGAAGCATTAAAAGATTATGCACGCTACGCCGAAATTACCGGTGACGCCAACGCCTGGTACAATGCCGGCCAGTGTTGCCTAAAACTCGAACGCATAGAAGCTGCTTGTGAATATTGGCGAAAGGCATCCGAGAAAAACTTTGCGCCGGCGCTTAATCGGATCAAGGAGTTTTGTAGGTAGAATGGCAAGTAAAAATGTTGTGTTCATTGAATCGACCAGGTGGCAACTGTTGCTGATCTTGCTTTTCTAATTTTCGACACTTACATTAAGGCGTCTTCCAAATCCTTTGCGGATGATTCTCATAAGTGTCGAAAGTCGAATATCGCTGGCATTGTTTTCAATTCGGGAAATATAAGTTTTGGTGGTGCCACATTTACTGGCCAATTGCTCCTGAGTCATCCCGTGTTCTCTTCTCAGTTCTTGAAGCATAACACCAGGTTTGAATGATTCAAACTCTTCTTCATATTTTTCACGCGCTTCGGTTCCGCGTGCACCATATTGAGCGTCGAGGTGCTCAGAAAATGAGGTCAAATTGTTAATTATCTTTTTCATTGAGTATTATCTGATCAATCTGTTTTTTATTTTCTGGTAAATAATTTAGTGCAACATCCCAAATTATTTCATAGTCAACGCCAAAATACTCATGTGATACCCTGTTTCTCAAATAATACATTTCTTCCCAGGGTAAATCAGGATATTTGTCTTTAATTTTTTGATCCATTATTTTGGAGGCTTCCCCAATAATTTCGAAATTTTGAAGAACTGCATCAACTGTTTTGAAATCCCTTTTGAATTGTTCGAAATTAAAACCTTCAATATACTCAGCAATCCGACTCATGGCGGTTTGAATATCATTAAGGAGCATTTCATGGTTACGTTCTTCCTTCTTCACCCTACACGTATTTTACCTGATTTAAAATTCTTTCCTTAACTTGTTCTTTCAATGCATTTTTGGTTACTAAATCTATTTTGCGCCCGAACACACGCTCAAGGTAAATTTCCAACGAAAAATACTTCCATCCAATAGGCTTTTCAAACTCTACAAGTAAATCGATATCGCTATCATCGGTGAATGAATCATCTGAAAAAGAACCAAATAAGCCAATTTCTTTTACAGCATAATCTCTGAGCAAAGCAGGCTTTAGGTCGCTCAATTTGCTTAATATTTCGCTTTTAGTAATCATAATCCAAAAATACAATTTAAAAATTAAGAACGCTTTTGTCTTTTTAGTTTGTAGGATAGCGTTTGTCCAGGCTGGCAAAGCCTTCACCTAATAAAACTCATAAAAGTACTTCAGGATGTATTTTCGGGGCGGGGCGCCGGGCAGCCCGGCAACGGTGGCACTTACAAAGAGCACATTGCCATCGGCATCGTATTCGCGGTGCACCTGGCTCACCAACTGTCCGTTGCGGTCGGTTTCCGTTTGGCGGGTGACGTTGCCGGCGACATCCAGCTCCATCACGACATTGTTTTTCTTGTAGGGCGTCTCCTCGCTCATCTCCGTGAGTCGCCCCTGCTCGTCGTAGGTCATCAGGTGCTTCTCGATGAGTTTGTCGTCAACTGTGTATTTCAGGGTTTTGATGCGGTTGCCTTTGTCGTCGTATTCGTTTACCAGAGTAGCAGTCTCTTCGGGGCTATTAGCGGTTACTTCTGAGAGCCGACCGTTGTCGTCGTACTCAAAAATATTTTCCGTTTCCAACGCTCCGTATTCGTAGTGCCTTTCGGCAATGCGTTTGCCATCATCATAATCATACTCCTCACGGTGCTCTTCCTCGCCGTCTTCGTCTTTTTGAATCACCCGCACCAGCAGTCCCTGCTCATTGTATTCGTAATTTATCGTATCCACTGTGTCGTCGAGGTAATGCACAAACTTCTTGAGAATCTTCCCGGTTTCATCCACTTCCCAGCTCACCTTTTCTTCGGTTTGCCCGTTTTCATCCAGGGTTTCTTCAAAAATTAAAAAACCTTTGTCGTTGTATTTATAAACCGACGTTCCGGTGGTTTGCCCATGATTATCAAATTTGATATCGGTGAGCAAATGGCCATTTTCGTTGTAAACGGAGCTGCTGTGCTGCACACCCTCGACATCGCGGTATTCTTCAAATTCCGATTCCGGCGCAACATCAATACGAAAGGCATTCTGCGATTTTACTTTTTTCATCATCATGGTGTTTTACTGAAGTATAAATGATTTCCTATTTTTGCAAAAACAAAATTTCGACAAACATCTTAAAAATTAGCGTGATGAGAAAATTGATTTATGTACTATTTATTACAAGCGTAATGATTACACAAAGCTGCCAGCAAAAAGAAGAGCGGATTAAATATCCCGAAACCAAAAAAGGCGACGTGGTGGATACCCTTCATGGTCGGGCCATCGCCGACCCTTACCGCTGGCTCGAAAACGACACTTCTGCCGAAACCGGCGAGTGGGTGAAACAACAAAATGAAGTTACCGAGGCGTATCTCGCGAAGATTCCTTTTAGAAACGACATCAAAAACCGCCTGACGAAGATTTGGGATTATCCCAAATACGGTGTTCCTTTCAAAAAAGGCGATCGCTATTTTTATTTCAAAAATGACGGCATGCAAAACCAGAGTGTGCTCTATGTGCAGGAAAGCCTCGACGCCGAGCCGCAGGTGCTGCTCGATCCCAACAAACTCTCCGACGACGGCACCGTGGCATTTGCCGGAATGGACGTAAGCAAAGACGGCAAATACCTGGCCTACGCCATAGCGCGCGGCGGCTCCGACTGGAACG
This sequence comes from Clostridia bacterium, assembly GCA_009928785.1. GTDB lineage: Bacteria > Bacteroidota > Bacteroidia > Bacteroidales > 4484-276 > SABY01. Next base: position 13,018 of record SABY01000057.1, read on the forward strand.
AGATAAAGGTGATGGAAATCGACAGCCGCAACCAACTCGACGACAACCTGAAATGGGTTAAGTTTTCGGGAATGGCCTGGAAAGATGATGGATTTTATTATAGCCGCTACGACGAACCTACCGGCAGTGAGCTATCAGGCAAAAATGAATACCACAAAGTTTATTTTCATAAAGTTGGCGAGCCACAAAGCAATGATGTCCTCGTTTTTGAAGACCCGAAATATCCGCTGCGCAACTACGGCGCCGACGTTACCGACGACGAGGAATTTTTGATTTTATACCAAACCGAAAGCACCTCCGGCAACGCACTTTATTTTAAAGACCTGCGCAACTCGGCAAAAGATTTCACCGGCATCGTCGAAGGTTTCGACAACGACTTCACAGTGGTTGACGACTACAACGGAAAGTTCCTGGTGCGCACCAACTACAATGCGCCCAAATATCAACTAATGCTGATTGACCCGGCACGCCCACAGCCAGCAAACTGGGCCACACTGATACCGGAAAAAGAGGAGGTGCTCGAAGGCGTGACACTGATCGGTGGCAAAATAGTGGCGCAATATCTCAAAGATGCCTACTCACAGGCATTCATCCACGACATGCAGGGCAACCTCATCGACACACTCGACATCCCGGGAATAGGAACCATGGCAGGTTTTAATGGCAAGAAAGACGAAAATACCGCATTCTATGCTTTCACCTCATTTACTATTCCCACCACCATTTACATGTACAACATCCAAACCGACACCTCTACCGTATATCGCGCCCCCGAAGTTGTAATCGAAGATATGATTTTTGAAACCAAACAGGTTTTCTATACCAGCAAAGACGGCACAAAGATTCCGATGTTTATCGTACACAAAGCCGGCATCACGCTCGACGGAACCAATCCCACGCTGCTTTACGGCTATGGCGGTTTTAATATTAGCCTCACACCGTCCTTCAGCATCAGTAGGCTGATACTGCTCGAAAAAGGCGGCGTGTTTGCCATGCCCAATCTGCGTGGTGGCGGCGAGTACGGTGAAGAATGGCACATGGCCGGCACCAAAGAACAGAAGCAAAACGTGTTCGACGACTTTATAGCTGCTGCCGAATATCTTATCGACGCCGGCTATACTTCGCCCGATTATCTCGCCATCCAGGGCGGCTCCAATGGCGGCCTGCTGGTTGGCGCCGTGATGACGCAACGCCCCGACCTGATGAAAGTAGCTTTCCCGGCCGTGGGTGTACTCGACATGCTGCGTTACCACATGTTTACCATTGGCTGGGCGTGGGCTACCGACTATGGCACCAGCGACGAGGCTGCCGACTTTGAATATCTGATAAAATATTCGCCGCTGCACAACATCAAAGCCGGCACCTGCTATCCGGCCACGCTCGTTACCACTGCCGACCACGACGACCGCGTGGTGCCGGCGCACTCATTCAAATTTATAAGCGAGCTGCAGGACAGGCAAAGCTGCGCCAACCCCACCCTTATCCGCATAGAAACCAAAGCCGGTCATGGCGCCGGAAAGCCCACTGCCAAGATTATCGAAGAGTACGCCGACATCTACTCCTTCATGTTTTATAACATGGGCATTACCCCGGTGTATTAATTCTCGACTTCCGTCACACAGCAAAAAGCCTCTTACACCGCGCGATGTAAGAGGCTTTTGTTCGGTAGGAGAGCGCAGGGCGCAGGGCGTAGAGCGCAAATATTCAGAAGCAAATTTTGTAGTTTTTAAATTTGTGATAAACGAAAAAAATAAACACACATCCGGCTGGTTTTTCTAAATTTGCCGGAGAATTAAAATTTAGAATCCATATCTTTGAGAAAAAGTTTTATAAAATGAATTTAGAAGCTCGGAAAATAGAATTTGTTCAAGAGTTTCTTCGACTTCAGAATGAAGAAATAGTCGAAGGATTGGAAGAAATGTTGCGTAAAAGAAAGGCTGAGCTTATTGAAAAAAGTTTCATCCCCATGAGTTCAGAACAATTTAACGCAGAAATTGACCAGGCTTTGGATGATTCAAAAAATGGACAACTGATTAAAGCGACTGATTTAAAAGCTAAAATCAAAAAATGGAGTACACGCGCACCCTCTGAATATTTTTTGTGCCAGACCCCCCTGTACCAAACACCCTGCGCTCTCCCAAACTCCGATGTGATAACATTTACCATCATTCCTAATGAGATATTGGTAATTTTGCTGTGCAACTAAACTTAAGTATTCGTGCTTTTGATAATTTGTTAAAAAGATAATAAAATGATAGTAGAAAGACAAGACAACGAAATAGTGGTCAAATTTTCTGCAAGGATAAAACCCTCCAGAATGCAGGCAATCCTTGATTATTTACGATATGAAGAATTAACTTCAAAATCAACTGCCACAGACAAAGATGTTGACAATCTTTTAAAAGCAGTTAAAAAAGGACGTTGGAATAGGACCAAAGAAGAATTAGGACTAAATGACTAAAATCGTCGTTGATATAAATATCGTATTTAGTGCTTTACTAAATACCAATAGCAGGATTGGTCAAATTCTCATCAATGGGGAAAATCATTTCGATTTTTATTCACCTGCCTACGTTAGATTTGAGATTTTAAAACATAAAGAGAAAATCAAATCCATTGGAAAACTATCAGATGATGAATTTCTTGAAGCCTATAGCTTAATATTGAAAAACATCACAATCCTCAACCACTCTATAATACCGACTAAGAATTATAAAAACGCTGAATTGCTGTGCCATGACGTTGACATTGATGACACAATCTTCGTTGCTGTTTCAGATTTTACAAAAGGATTGCTATGGACTGGTGACTTAAAACTGCAAAACGTACTGATTAAAAAAGGCTATGAAAATATTATTACAACTGAGGATTTATTCCAAATGTTTCTGACCAAAGAAAGGCGGAAATGAAAATACTGGTGGCAACAATTAGGCAGGATTAACTCCTGAAGCCGCATTAATCCAGATAGGCAAAAATCCTCTTGCATCCTGGCGATGCAGTAGACTATTTTTTGCAAAACATATCCTAAACCCTCCTCAGCCGGAGGTTTTTAGCATCACGCGCTTTGCGCCACGCTCTATGCGCTTTGCACCCCGTAACACGCTTTATCCCGATGTGATAAGATTTATAATCATCACGAATGAAATAATTTTTAGTTTTGCCGTGTAATTAAAATTTACTCTGCGAATGAGGAATCCTGCGATCACTTTGGCTATCAACTCCCGCCGCAAAACTCCGGTGGTAAGATTGGTTTTTGTGAAGGATTATAGGATCATTCGTACGGCTAACTCTGCAAAAAGCACACATACCCCCGCACGAATCAACTGTGTAAATTTTTATCTTGCAAAAAGTAATGAACAAATAAACGTAAAAATGGTTGTAGAGAGGTTTAGCTTACTTTTACCTTTATAGTTTTCCACTAAGCCTTTTTTAACTTATAAACATAATGAACTACAAACTTTTAAGTGCAGTAATTTTTCTGTCAACTTTGTTTAGCTCATTAATTTTAGAAACAATTTAATCATGAAGAAAAAAATATTGAATACCCTTGCTGTGGCAGTTAGTTGTGTGTTCGCAGTGACGACAACTTACGCACAAAATGAAAAGAAATCAGCAGTGCCGTTAAGTGCCATTGGTATGGCTGATAAAATGGAAACGGCCATTGGTGAGCTGGAATTTTTCGATGGAGTTCCATCAGATGCTACCATCGATAAGCTATATGACAACTTAGACCGTATGAGGGCTGTACAGGTATTTCTTGATAATCAAGGCGCTGGATCTCTGAATGCTATGCGTAAAGGTAATGCCGGCATCGGTGCCAATAGTTCGAACAAAGTATCAATTACCGAGGGGTTGCTTAAATCTGAATCACTATATCTCACTGGGAATACTTCCACACTGTATGCACTCACGTATTTGGACTTAAAAACTGAAGGTCCGTTGGTGGTTGAACTACCACCTGGCATGTTAGGTTTCATTGATGATGCGTGGTTCAGGTTTGTTGGAAATATGGGTGCAATTGGACCTGACAAGGGTAAAGGAGGCAAGTATCTATTTTTACCTCCAGGCTTTACAGGTACAGTACCAGACGGTTATTTTGTAATCAAGCCGGCAACTTTCAACAATCTCATGTTCCTGCGTGGATCAGTTAAGGATGGATTGGCCCCGGCTGTTGAAAATATCAAAACGAAGCTCAAGATTTATCCATTGGCACAGGCTGCAAATCCAGCCGCAACTGAGTTTATTAATTTTTCAGGTACAAAATACAGTACCCTTGTAAACAATGATGTGAGTTTCTATGAGGATCTCAACACACTTGTGCAAGTAGAGCCTATTGAAGCAATTGATTCAGAAGCGAGAGGTTTGTTGGCATCCATAGGTATTGTGAAAGGGAAGCCATTTACGCCAGATGCCAGAATGACGAAAATACTCAATGAGGCAGCAACGATTGGAGCTGCCACTGCGCGAGCCATTACGTACCAGCCACGCATAGATGGTGTGTTTATTTATCCTGAAACCAATAGCGCATGGACAACGGCCTATGCAAACAAAAACACTTCGTTCATTGAGAACGGGGCTGCGGGTCTGGATGCCCGTGTGTTATTTTATTATAACGCAACGGGTGTAACGCCAGCCATGGCAACTACACATGCTGGAGCAGGTTCCGACTATGCATTGGCTTATCTGGATGCTAATAAAAAAGCGTTTGATGGCGCCAAGACCTACAAGCTTCATATTCCTGCAAATGTTCCTGTCAATGATTTTTGGGCAGCAACCCTGTACGATACCCAAACACGGTCGTTGTTGCAGACAAGCCAAATGTTTCCCACTGTGGGTAGCCAAGATAAGGATATAGAGAAAAACGCTGATGGCTCTTATGATCTTTATTTCGCACCAAATGCACCCAAAGGCAAAGAGGGCAATTGGTTGCAGACCTTACCGGGCAAGAGTTGGTTTGTCATTTTGAGATTGTACGGGCCGCTTGAACCATGGATAAATAAAACCTGGAGACCCAGTGAGATTGAATTAGTGAAACAATAACAAGTATAAATCAAATTTATTAATCATTTAAATTTTATAAATCCAAAAATCATGAAAAATAATTATTTAAAAATCATTGCATTAACGCTGATTGGTGGCTTTACACTGATGATGAGTTGTACACAAACTGAGAAGAAATCTGCTGAAGCCACACCGGATCTTGAAGCAATTGCTGAACGTGCCTACCTTTATGGTCTGCAACAGGCTATTTACTATGGACAGCGCTGGACCTACACCCAGAATGATACCAAGGAAAATATCGTTTATTCGGGTTTGAACCAATTGGCATGGGTTCGTAAGCAAATTACTCCTGACTATCCAGTGGTTACACCAAATGCAACAACACTTTATGGTGCCGGTTTTATGGATCTTCGCGAAGGTCCGGTGGTTGTAGAAGTGCCGGAAATCACAGATCGCTATTTCAGTTTCCAGGTTCAGGATCAATACGGTATTTTCCGAATGATAGTCGGCTCGCCTTTCAACGGCACAAAAGCACGTAAATACATTTTGGTGCCGCCAGATTTTACCGGCGATATTCCGGCAGATTTCCCGACCACCGATATCATCCAGTGGCCATTCAAGACCGCTTTCGGACTTGCAAGGATGGCGCTCATGACTTCAAGCGATGCTGAAATCAAGAAAATTAACGGTTATCAGGATCAGTTGACCATGACACCTTTGAAAGATTGGTTGGCTAATGGACATAAGGGAATCCCCCAGGCCGATAGAAAAATAACAAAAGGCGATTTTCCCATCCCTGATGGCTTGCCTGAGTATCAATTTGGTCAGGTTGACAAACAGACTGCCGAACAATATTATACGCTACTCAGTGTAATTCTAAACGACCCAACAATGCCACTCATCGAAGATTCCCAAATGGAGGCAGAAATGGTAGATCAGCTTAAGGTATTCAATATTGGTAAAGGGCTTTCTTTTGAATGGAACAAGTTGACACCAGAAAAACAAACAGCATTGCAGAATGGATTTAAGGCTGGATTTGACAATGTTCGTAAGACACTAAAAACAAATATGATCAATATGAATGGTTGGGGAGTTGTGCGCAATGATGGTGGCTTTGAAACCCGCTGGATGGATCGTGCAATCATTGCCGATGCAGCCTGGGGCGCTCCCGACAAGAACGTATCGCATGGTGGCGCATTTTTGTTTACCGATGCCGACGGCCAACCATTTAGTGGCAAGAATAAATACACCCTGACTTTTGACATGAACGATTTGCCGCCGGTTACTCAGTTCTGGTCCATCCCGATCTATGATGCCAACGGCTATTTTGTCGCCAACGAAATCAATAGATACACTGTAAATAGTTTCATGTTGGCATCAGGTGAACTAAAGCCTAAAGACGGCAAACTGGTAATCTATATCCAGCACGAAAAGCCTTCTGATCCAGAACAAGCCAGGAATTGGCTACCGGCTCCTGCTGAAGGGTTCCGTTTCACAGCGCGCTTCTATGGTCCCTATGCGCCACTCACCAATGGCACCTATAACATGCCTAAGGTATTTAAGGTTAACTAATTCAGAATAATAGTTGTAATCCCAAAATCAATTATGAAAACAACACATCCCATACTTCTAACAATGTTTCTCGCATTGTTTCTGGTCATGTCCTGCACTCAAAACAAAGGCAAAAAGGAAACTATGGTATCCGCTGACTTGCCGTTAGATTCAATAACAGCCATAGCGAAAGAAGCCTACATTTATGGTTTCCCGATGGTAGATAACTACCGAGTTCAGTACAGCTATTATGTTGACAGTACAAATTCTGAATTTAAAGCTCCATGGAATCATTTGACGAATATAGCCAGTGTTTTTACACCTGCCGATATTGCTATACAGACACCCAATTCCGACACGCCTTATTCATTTGCAGGTTTAGATCTGCGTGCAGAGCCTATTGTGCTAACTTTACCAGCAGTGGATGAAAATCGCTACTACAGCATTCAGTTTGTAGATGCTTATACTTTTAATTTCGACTATTTAGGGACTCGAACTTCGGGTAGTAAAGCTGGTAAGTATCTTGTTGCGGGCCCTAACTGGAACGGAGAGGTTCCTGAAGGTATAAATCGTGTAGTGAAATCGGAAACTGAATTTATCAATCTACTATACCGAACACAACTTTTCAATCCTGCTGATATTGATAACGTAAAGAAAATTCAGGCCCAATATACGATTGAACCTTTGTCGTCATTTTTAAATGCGGAAGCACCTGCTGCTGTAGCTAAAGTTGATTTTATTAAACCACTAACTCCCGAAGCACAAAAATCATCTTTAGATTTCTTCCGGGTTATGAATTTTTTGATGCAATTCAGCCCAACGAATCCAACTGAGACAGAATTAATTGGTCGGTTTGCAAAAATTGGGATTAGTGCAGGAAAAGATTTTGATGTTGACAAGCTTTCTCCAGAACAAAAAGCAGCTTTCGAAAAAGGCATCAGTGAAGCTTGGTCTGTAGATTTTGCAAAATTAATGCAGAAAGTGAATGCAGGAGAGGTCGCATCAGGTGATGTTTTTGGATCCAGAGAATACTTAGACAACAACTATTTATATAGAATGGCAGGAGCTGTCCTTGGTATTTATGGAAATTCTAAACAAGAAGCTATTTATCCGTTTTATGCTGTTGACGCTGATGGCAATAAATTAGATGCCGCTACCAATAAATACATCTTACATTTTGCTGAAGGAGAATTACCTCCAGTCAATGCTTTTTGGTCCTTGACCATGTATAAAATGCCAGAAAGTTTATTGATAGAAAATCCAATCAATCGGTATTTATTGAATTCACCTATGATTCCAAATTTTGTAAAAGATAAGGATGGCGGCATCACCCTCTATATTCAAAATGAATCTCCGGGAAAAGCCAAGGAAGCCAACTGGTTGCCGGCACCAAAAGGACCATTCGTCACAATTATGAGATTGTATTGGCCAAAAGAAGCTGCTCTGGATGGTAGTTGGAAACGACCGCCCCTTGAAATAGTAAAGTAAAAATAATCTGTAAAGAAGATCGGTTTTAGAAAGCCAGCCTTCGTTTTTTTATACAATAAAACACAATCGGATCATGAAAAAAATAATTAAAATATCACTCGTAGCAGTATTTATCGGCTCACTCTTATCGGCTTCTGTGCATGCACAAACCAACAAGAACTTGTCGAGAGAAGAAATGAAAACCAAAGCAGCTTCTATCCCGGATAAAGTACAAACCGTTGCCGGAGAACTGCAATTCTTTGATGGAGTGCCCATAGGCAATACAAACGATTTGGTTTACGACTATCTGACCCGTGCCCGTGCTGTCGATGTTTATCTCGATAACGTTGGAGCCGTTTCAATCTATAGCGTATTGGCAGGAATGGCCGAGCAAGGCGCTGATGCACCAAATAAAATTGCCATCTGGGAACAACTCATGGATTCACGGACGCCCGTCATTACCTCCAATACCTCAACAATGTACGCTTATGGCAGTACCGATTTGGCAAAAGATGGTCCTACGGTAATTGAGATTCCACCGGGAATGCTTGGCTTTTTGGATGATGCATGGCAACGTTATGTAGGCGATATGGGCGTAACCGGACCCGACAAAGGGAAAGGTGGTAAATACCTTTTGTTGCCTCCGGGCTATACCGGTGATGTGCCAGCAGGCTATTTTATTCTTAAACCTTCGACCAATAAGAATTTCCTCTTTCTGAGAGGTTCAATCAAAGATGGACTGGAAGCAGCAGTGGACAATTTCAAAAAGGGATTGAAAATCTATCCATTAAAAGATAAAGACAATCCGGCACCCACAGAATTGGTCAACATGTCCGGCAGATCGTTCAGTACGATATTTCCGAGTGACCTTAAGTACTATGAAATTTTGAACACCATCATCCAGGATGAACCGCTTGATGCAATAGACCCGGAGGTGCGCGGCGAGATAGCATCAATTGGTATTGTAAAAGGGAAGCCTTTCAATCCCGATGCAAATATGAAAAAACTTCTCAATGAAGCAGCAATCCTTGGTAATGCAGCCGGACGTTCCATCACCTACGATCCCAGAATATCCGGGGTTTACATCTATCCGGGGTCAAAGAGCAATTGGGTGATGGGCTATGCAAACAAGAACACCTCTTTTGAAGCGGATGGTGCTATGAATTTGGATGCACGCGTTTTATTTTATTATAATGCCGGAGGCGTAACACCCGCTATGGCAGTAACACATGCCGGAGCAGGTTCCGATTACGCATTGGGAATGTTGGACGGTGACGATAAGCCTTTTGATGGCGCAAAAACCTACAAACTGCACCTGCCTCCTGATGTGCCGGTTAACAACTTCTGGGCTGTTACCATTTACGACACACAAACAAGGTGTCAGTTACAAACCGGTCAATTATTCCCCACTGTGGGTAGTCTGGACAAGACTATTGAGAAGAACGCTGACGGCTCGTACGATCTGTATTTCGCACCTAAGGCACCCAAAGGTAAAGAGGGTAACTGGTTGCAAACTATTCCCGGCAAAAGTTGGTTCAGCATTCTACGCATGTACGGACCGCTTGAGCCGTGGATCGATCAGACGTGGAGACCTGGAGAGATTGAATTGGTAAAATAAAAGTTTAAAATATTAGTAAATGGCGCCTGAAAAGTGCCATTTACTAACCTTTTGTCTAAAACCGCATCAAATTTCATTGCGACGTTAATTAGGGTCTCCTGAAAAACTCTTTTTTTGTTTCAAAGCTGATTTATCAAGCAGCAACCCGTTTTGTGTTATTAAAATAATTTCATTCATGTGGTTCAAAGTAGTCCCATTCGCAATACTTCTCTTGAGTTGTCAGGTTTTATTTTCACAAGAAGTAAAACCGAAAAACCCAATCCTCACAGATATATTTATTATTAGTGCAGGCCTGTACAGCCCGCTTAACAATGTTTCATTTAGTGTTAACGGGACAGCGATAGATCGGGAATCAGAAAACATTGATTTTGATGAATATTTTAATATCGACGATTTTCAAAATACTTTTTCGTTGACGTTTACGTGGCGCTTTGCCAAAAACTGGAATCTATCGGCAGATTATTTTAGGATAACACGCCAAAATGATGTTGTTCTAAAAGAAGATATCCAATGGCGCGATGTAACATTCAGAAAAGGCACCGGTGTCGAGGGAGGCTTCGGCTTTGCCTTGTACCGTGTCTTTGTTGGGCGCGTAATCGCACGGGGCAATCACTACGAAATAGGAGGCGGCCTGGGAGTACATACCATTAATATTTCCCCATTTATAGAAGGGCAGGCTTACATAAACGATCAAGATTTTGAATTTAAGCGCCACGAGGTAAGCACCACACTACCCTTACCAAACATCGGACTTTGGGCTATATATGCCCCCACGCCAAAGCTGTCGGTAAGTGCCAAAATAGATTGGCTTGGAATAAAAATAGATAATGTGTCGGGCAGCTTGTGGGATATTACCCCAACCATAAATTATCAGGTCTTCCGGAATGTGGGAATAAGCGCAGGCTATAAATATTTGAATTTTGGCGTCAACGTTGACAACAAAAGATGGCAAGGAGGACTTGATCTGCAATTTCAAGGACCTACGCTTAGCATCTTTGGAAACTTTTGATGGTTTTCCCTCGGCCCATGTTTCTATACCGAAACCATAATTAGCGTAGCGGTTTGTTCATCCTTAGGCACCACAACTGAAGATACCAAAAAATTTTAGAGAAATCTGAACAAGCACAAAGTTGTATTGTTATTCAAAAGTTCCGGAAATTTTATTTATTAACAAAAATAAGCATGATGAAAAAAGTACTCAATTTCAGAACTCCTGACCCAGCGTAAAAGTCATGTCGCGATTTTGTAGTTTAACACCATTTCAGTACCCGGATATTTTGTTTCGGTTTCATTGAGCAGGGTG
>SABY01000058.1 GCA_009928785.1 Clostridia bacterium
TCCATCGGAAAAAATCCGTAGTCCCCCCTACAGAAATTTTTAAAAATGATTCATCATAATATCAAGAGGTTATAACCTTTTCCCTGCAATGTGGGTTAAGAACCACTACGAAACATCAAAGCATACACAACTGATAGGATGGTTTAATAAAGAATTTGTTTTGACAGAACAAATTGATAAGAAATTTGGTAAGATTTTGAGGAATGCATATCAAAACAGGACAAAAGGAGATTACGATGCATTCATTAAATTTGATAAAGAAGTGGTGGAAGATATGCACAAGGAAATGATCGAATTTATTGATCAGGTCGGAGTAATGCTAAAGAGATAGTCTGTCCCTAAAACTTTTCTTTAAGTTTTCGCAAATTGCGGCCACCTCTATCCACCCATTGAAATTCGGTTTTAATTTCAAAAAAAAATCAGGACGCTGAAATGATCCTCTCCGGAAATTATGTTTAATTTTGGTTTCTAAAATCGCATCGCATAAAATTTAGAAACATGAAAACACTATTCTCAACAATCTTTATTTTAGCTTCATTTCTGACCTTTAGTCAAAACTCCTTCCAAATTACCGACACAACGAAAAAATGGAATACCGTTACCTATGGCGCATGGTCATGGAATGTTATGCATTGTGGAGGTACCAGGACTAATAAATTTCAGGGAGAAGTGATTTTTAACGGCACGCCATTTATTCTTGTTTTTGAGGCACAGGATTCTTTACAGCAAGGCTGGGATATGATTGGTTGTGTGAGCGAAGATACCGTTAGCCAAAAGGTTTACTTTTCTGATTGGGATCCGGAGAGGATAGGGTTAATCTATGATTTTGGTTTATTGGTTGGCGAGAGTGTGATTATCGATAATTATTATGCTGGCTTCCAGGATGTGCTCTTGATTTGTGATAGTATAGATTATCTGAGCATCGATGGTTCGATGAAAAAAAGGATTTATCTTCATTCTCCCGGTTTTGCCGGTTCCGACATTTGGATTGAAGGCATCGGAAGTAAATTCGGATTGCTTTTCAGCGGGTTTAATGGTTCTGGCATGGCGGGCGGTGGATCAGATTTACTGTGTTGTTCCAAAAACGACACTGTTATTTTTATGAACCCAACTTACAATTCTTGCTACATCAACGAATTTTATCCTAAGATAGCGTCGGCGCTTTACGACACAGCCTATTTGAATACCTTCTATGAATTTCAGGTGCAATTATCCGACACTAATAATATTGAGTCATTTGCATTGATTGGAGATGTAGTACCAGATGGTTTTCAATTTGATGGTGCCACCGGATTGCTAACCGGAATGCCCAACGCTATTGGTTCATTCCCGTGCATTATTACGATAAAAAATAACGACCTTGGTTTTTTAACAGACATATTAGACGCTGAAATTAATGTCGTATTACCAACCACAGTGCAAGACCAACCAAAACAATTCGGGATAAAAATACATCCAAATCCATTCAAAACAAGTTTTTTAATCTCTTCAGATGTAAAACGCCAGGAGTTCTATTACCTGGAAATATTTGATTCTACAGGGGAAATTATCGACACGAGAACCATTGCGGAAACTGCTTGTAAAATAGATGATAGTAATTATAAAAAGGGAGTCTATCTTTTGAAATTTACCGACGTAAATCAAAATTTGCTCCGGCTCGAAAAAGTAATAAAAGAATAAAAGTACTGGCAAATGGCAAAAGCAGCAATCCAACCGGCTAACAATACCCGGTACGGCATCGCGGTGGTTAGCTTGAATTTTGAGAAAGAACACAATCCCGACAGCAGCAGAAGGCCTTTTGCCAATACCACGCTTGCAAAAGTTTAGATAACTTAACTATACACAATCGTTGTGTGCTACTGTAGAAAACCGTCCTACAAATGATAAAACCTGACAAATTGAGTTATTCTAATGATTTTGAACTTGATAGTAGATGAAGGTTAAACTGATATTACCCTCTTTAACAGAAGCGAAAAGTGCCTTTTGGAGACCGATTAAATATTCTTTGTTTCCACCAATTGGATTAGCCACACTAGCTGCTTTTCTTGATAATGATGATGAAATTGAATTACAAGACCAACATGTAGAAAAATTGATACTTGATGATACACCTGATTTAGTTTTAATTCAAGTATATATTACCAATGCGAAAAGAGCATATTCTATTGCAAAACAATACAGAGATAGAGGAATTTTTGTAGCCCTTGGTGGATTACACGTAACAGCTTTACCAGAAGAGGCTGATATCTATGCAGACACAATTTTTATTGGACCAGCAGAACAAACTTTTCCTGATTTTATAAAGGATTTTAAAGCAAAAAGGGTAAAGAAAAGATATATTTCAACTAATGGTCGTACAATACAAAATATTCCACCTGTCCGTAGAGATTTGATAAAGCGAGAGAAGTATCTTGTTCCTAATTCCTTGGTAATATCAAGAGGATGTCCTCATCATTGTGATTTTTGCTATAAAGACGCTTTTTTCCAAGGAGGAATTTCATTTTACACCCAAAGAGTTGACGAGATTTTAACAGAGATATCACGATTAAAAGGAAAGCATTTATATTTTCTTGATGACCATTTACTTGGAAATCCAAAATTAGCCTCTGAACTTTTCGAAGGAATGAGAGGAATGAATAGAGTATTTCAAGGTGCAGCTACTGTAAAATCAATTCTTGAAGGAGATTTAATTGAAAAGGCAGCTGAAGCAGGTTTAAGAAGTCTATTCGTTGGATTTGAAACCTTTTCTGCTGATAATCTCAAACAAAGTAATAAGAGTCAAAATCTCAAACTTGATTATGAACAGGCAGCCCGAAGATTACATGATTTAGGAATTATGATTAATGGTAGTTTTGTTTTTGGACTTGACAACGATAATTCTGATGTGTTTCGCAGAACAGTTGATTGGGGAGTTAAAAATGCAATAACCACAGCAACTTATCATATTTTAACACCTTATCCTGGTACTCGACTTTATGATTCAATGGTTTATGGCGGCAGGATTATTACAAACAATTGGGATTTATATGACACCAGACATGTTGTGTATGAAACAAAAAGATTGACATCATTAGAATTAGAAAATGGTTATTGGTGGTCATATAAAGAATTTTACAAATGGAATAACGTTATTAAAACTTCATTTTCACACGATACATTTAAACATCAGATGAAACACCTTTTTTATACTGGGGGTTGGAAAAAGTTTGAGGAATTTTGGAATGTAATAATAAACGTAGGAGGATTACAAAAAATGTTACCTTTATTAGAGTTGCTATTAAGCGAGATTGAAATAGACAAAACGAAAAAATAACAGCACACAACACGCGGTATAGCCAATAAGGGTTTTTGAGGTATGTAAAGTTCATCACCCGCATCAATATTTCGTATCGGTCGATAGGAACACCTCTTAGAAATCCTCTACTGGCCAAGCCGCCATCCCTTACCCTCATCGCGTTTCACGCCACTCATAATTTTATAATCTCACCCTCTCACCACAATGCTACTCCTCCCACCGGCGTCTTTGATGAGTTCTATTTGTGTGGTGATGCGTTCTTTGAGCGCCGCCACGTGGCTGATGATGCCGATGGTGCGGTTGGTTTCGTGCTGCAGGCGTTCGAGGGTGGAGAGCGCCGTGTCGAGGGTTTCCGGGTCGAGGCTGCCAAAACCTTCGTCGATGAAGAGGCTGTTGATGCGCGTATTTTTTCCGGCCAGGTCGGAAAGCCCCAGCGCCAGCGCCAGGCTCACCATAAAGCTTTCGCCGCCGGAGAGCGTATTCACCGAGCGCCGCTCGTCGCCGTGCAGTGTGTCGATTACGAAAAGCTCATCTTCGTTCTCGTCGCCTTCGTTGATGAGGATATAACGTTCTGAGAGCTTTTTCAGATGGTGGTTGGCGCGCCCAAGAAGATGCAGCAGCGTAAGCCGTTGCGCAAAGCGCGAAAAACGCATGCCTTGCGCGTCACCCATGATCCTGTTGAGGGCGTCCCACCGCTGATACTCTTTTTGCTGCGCTTTGAGTTGCTGCGCAATCAGGCTGTGCCGTTTTGTGTTTTCGTCGTGCTCCTGCAGGCGGCGGCGCAAGTCGCCCGTGCGCTGGTTGTTCTGGTCGAGCGCCGCGTCGGCAGCGGTTTTTTTCTCCACCAGCATCTCCGCCGTTTGTGCAGCATCGTCATTTTTTTGCAGTTCATCAATCTCCTCCCGCAGCGCCTTCCGCTGAAACGCTGCCTGGCTCGTAGCTTTGTCGTGAGCAGTCAGCATTTCCTCGATGCGGCGTGCTTCGACGGCAGGAAGCAGCGCATCCGCAGCCTCCTCTACCGTTTCCGTTTTTGCTGCGGCCAGTTGCGGCTGCAACGTCGCCTCCAGCGCTTCCGATTCTTTACTTCGCTTTTCTATCTCTTCACCCAACTTAAGGAGCTGCCGGTTTTCGTTGGCTTCGGCCGTTTCGCTGCGCGCCAGTTGCGTGGCAAGTGTCGCCGCCTGGTTTTCGGCTGCACGCTGCCGTTGCGTCAGATCGCGCTGTGAAGCAGCAACATCCTTCTCACCAAAAATCCCGACCCGCTGATCGTGTAGCTCCGTAAATTTCGTTTGCTGCACCTGTTGCTCTTTGGTAAGATTTTTCTTTGCTAAAGCTAATTCCTCCAGGCGTTTTGTAATGTTTTCAATTTTGGTATCAACAGCCGTTTTTTCCTCTTTTTTCTCCTGCTGCAGACGGATTGCTGTCCGATAATAATGGAGCTGATTTGCCAGCGTCTGGCTGATTTTTTCATAGTCATTTTCATACTCCGAAAGATAAACAGCATAAGGAGCAAGCAACTGGGCGAGGATTTGCTCCTGCAGAAGCAACGCGCTGTTTTTATCCGTCAGCTCTGCAACTGTTTTAATATTTTGCTCCAGCGCATGAAACTCCTGCACAGTATCGAGATTTTTTTTGGCTGTAGCCAAATCCTTTTCTGTGCGCTGCTGCTGCGATTGCAATACCGAAACATCGTTTGCGGCAATGTCATCAGGCAGCGAATTTTCGGTTTTTTCAATTTCAACAGCAAGCTCCTTTTGCCGCTGCTGTTGTGTTGCCTGTGTATGCTCCCGTGTTTTTACTTCCGAAAAGGCAATTTTGAGGTGCTCCTGCTGCGCTTTGAATTTTTCTGCCAGCGCTGTTTTCTCCTCTTTTTGTTTTTTAATAAAAAATTCGATATCCGAAACATGCGCAGGCCGCCCTTCGGCAAACGGGTGCGCGGTAGCGCCGCAAAGCGGGCAGGGCTGTCCGGGCTGCAAAAGTTGTCGCGCCTGCTCGTAGTTGGCTTCAAGTGCCTGGCGCGTTTTGGTGGCTTCCAGCTCCGCCAGGCGGCTGTCGGCAATTTCGATGGCTTTGCTGCTGGTGTCGCAGTTTTTCATTACCCGCGACACCTGCTCATTCATCTGCGCCAGTTCTTCCTCAGTTTTCGCTTCAGCTTTGCGCAATATTTCCTTTTCCCCATGCAGTTGCAGCAGTTTGATTATCCCGCTAAGGAGTTTTTCGAGATGGCTGATTTGATCCAGGATTTCTTTGGTGGTAATGATTTTGCCGCCTATGCCGTCGATCAGTTGCTGCCGCAGCGTAGCGAGTTGCTGGTTGTGTTGCGAAAGCAATTTTTCTCTTTCCACGCTGCCGGCAACTGCTGTAAGCTCTTGCGCGGGAAGTGCTGCGTTGATTTGTTTTATTAATAACTCCCCGCTTGCGGTGGCGTGTTTTATCTCATTGATAATTTCGGGCAAAGCATCGGGGAGCTGCTCCAGCACCGGATTCTGCTGGAGAAAACGCGAAATGCCGGCAAGCTTTTCGTCGATGGCCTGCAACGCGCCTCCCAGCGTTTTTTGTTGCCCCTGCGTCTGGTCGGTTTCTTTATTAATATCTAAAATTTGTTTTTGGATATGCTGCACGTTGGTGCGATGCACATCCAGTTGCTTGTCGAGCTGCAGCACTTCATCAAACACCGGCTGCATTTTTTGCGCCTCATTCGTCAATTCTTCGCTCTTTTGTTTTGCTGTAGCGTGTTGGTCTTTGGCGTTTTTAATTTCATCACGCAACTTTTGCAGCCGTACTTTCGCCAACGATTCTTCTTCACCGTCTTCCAGCAACCTGAGGCGCAGCGAGAGCAGCCTGTCGATGTCGCTTTTGAGCGGAAGCAGCGTCCGGTGCAGTTGCAGGCGCTCCGCATCGCCTTGCAGTTCATGCTGTTTTTGTATTAATATTTCTATCTGATACAGCACTTCCTGCAAAGATGTCCGGCGCTGCAGGAGCTGCTTTTTGCGTTCGATCTGTTGGTGTATCTCTCCTGACAATTTCCGATGTTGCGCTGCTTCTATTTTAAGCACTTCCAGTTGCTCTTCCGTCAGTAACCGGGTTTCCTCATCCATCATCACAATTGTGCCGAGCTGTTGCTGAAGTTGATCACACAATAGTTTTTGATGTTTTTGCTGTTCGAAAGCCGCCGCCCCGATGCGCCGGTAAATACCGGTGCCGGTAATCTTTTCAAGCAGGGCGCTGCGCTCTTTGGGTTCCGCTTTCAGGAAGCGGGCAAACTCACCCTGCGAGAGCAGGATTGATTTCATAAACTGATCGTAGCTCAGCCCGATCACTTTAGCGTTGTGTGCAGCTACTTCGCTGCGTTTCAGGTCGAGGTTTCTGAAAACACCTTCCGCATCTTTGGTAGCCAGTGAAAGTTCATAATCGCGCAGATTGCCGGTGCGGGCGCGGCTTATCTCCCAGCGGGCGCGGTAAATATTGCCGCCGGCTTCGTATTCCACTTCGCTGTAGGCGTCGTCGGTGTTGCGCGTGATGATGGCGCCGGTTTTCTCGATGGAGGCTTTCGACAAAACGCCCGCGCGTGGCGTAGCGTTGTAGAGCGCCAGCGTAATGGCGTCGAGCAGGGTGCTCTTGCCCGAACCGGTAGGCCCGATGATTGCAAAAAGCCCCGTTTGCGCCAGCGGACCATTTTCAAAGTCGATGGCCACCTCTCCTTTAAAAGAGTGGATATTCTTGAGTTTTATCGAGCGGATTTTCATTATAGAACTATATCTATTTTTTTGGGCTAAAGCCCACTGAAATGTTTTTGCCATTTATCCCTGGCCTAAAGGCCGGGGTTAGTGAGCAGATGGCTACAAAGTTTTTATATGTTGTCGATTATTCATTATGGCTCATTTCACTCCTCCCTATCGTTAGCGCTTTGATATACTATCCCAAGCAATTCATCGAAAGTACGTTTTAGCTCATCTTTGTCTTTGATGTTGTGTTGGTCGAGCAGTTGATCGAACACCTCCGTTTCGCGTAGCTCGTCGAGGGTGCGCTGGTGGTCGCCGGTAAGATAGGCCGGAAGCGTGCGGTCGGTAAAGGTGACCGTGTGCCGGATGATGCGCAGGTTTTCTTTTTCGTTGTTAATTTGTTCCACAAAATCGTCGGCAGCGCGCAGCAAAACCGGGTCGGTATGTTGCTCTTCGATGCACACCTCAAGCCAGGTTGGTAGGGGAGACGAGCATTCATAATTCGAAATTTGCCTGCTTATCTCCGCAAAGGAGCCTCTGATGGTTTTTATCTCCCTGAAAAGGGGAATCGGAATTTTTTGGTGCGACAGCTTTCTATTTTCCACCGTGAGCAGACGCATCGACTTGGTGTCGTGTTGTTCGCTGAAGCTCAACGGTAGCGGCGACCCGCAATATTCTACCACCGGCGACATGCTGATGGTTTGCGGGCAATGGATGTGTCCGAGGGCGTAATAGTCGAAAGCCGCCGGAAACGCCGCCGCACTTACGCCCGCCTGGTTACCAATCTGTAAGTCGCGTTCGCTCTCCGACAGACGCGAACCTTGCATGTAGAGGTGCCCGGTCACAATCAGCGGGATGTTCTGCTCGTGATAAGGCAGCATAAGATCAGCGAGCTGGTGGTAATGATTCAGGATGCCCTGCCGCACGGCTTCAATGCGTTCGTTGGAGGATTCGCCGGCCACCGGAATGCGGATGTCTTTGTCGCGCAGAAATGGCACCGCGCCCACAACAGCCTGAATGTTTCCAACCTTATCCTGCAGCTCAATAATTTCGTCCTGCTGGTTGGCGGGAGCGCCGGCTACGATGGTAACATTGAGCACCTGCAGCACTTCGCGCGGCGCTTCCAGCGTTCCCACCGAGTCGTGGTTGCCGCCCGTAATGATAACCTGACGGCACGAGGTTTCGGAAATCTCGCGCAACAACTGGTAATAGCTGCGCAACGCCTGGTTGCTGGGGTAGGCCATGTCGAAGATGTCGCCGCACACAAGCAGCACATCCACCTCTTCGGCGCGAATAAACTGCAGCAGCCATTCGAAAAACATGCGGTGTTCGTCGTGGCGGTCGTTGCCATAAAGTCGCTGGCCAATGTGCCAGTCGGAGGTGTGGAGGATTTTCATGCCGCAAACTTAATGATTTCGGGGTTAATCAGCCAAAGTATGCAGGTGCGGTTTCTGTATTTGATTTCAGTGGATGAGTAATTTACCACAGAGGACGCCGGGAAGGTACTTTTCATCTATCTGCCACAATACCTCTTGATGACATTGTACGATTCCTGCACGCCCAGCTCACCGGCTTTGCTCAGGTCGTAGCAGGCATCGGCGGTGCGGCGCAGGTATATCAGCGTCAGGGCGCGGTTGTAATAAGCTTCCGCAAAATAGGGGTTGAGTGTAAGGGCGCGGGTATAGTCGGCCAGCGCCCCCTCGAAGTCGCGCATGCGGTTTTTGATGTTGCCACGGTTGTACCAGGCAAAACTCATTTCTGGGTCAAGGGCAATCACACGCGAATAGTCATCGACCACAGGCGCAAAGTCGGGAAGCGCGGATTGCTGATCAGCGGCAGCACTGGTCGTCTGCGGTGTGATGGTGATCTGCGGCGCCGATTGTACCATTGCAAACTGATGTTCGATCAACTCAAAGCGAACGTTGCCCCGATTGAACAGCGCAGCCTGAAAGTCTGGTCGCAGCTCTAAGGCGCGGTCGAAAGCGGTGAGCGCTTCGTTGTAGTTCATCATCATGGCGTTGTAAACACCCACGACGAGATAATTGGTGGCATCAAACGGGTTGAACCAACTGATGCTGTCGGTAACCTGATCAAGGCGGCGAATGCTGTTTTCGGTGAGGGTATATTGCTTAGCGCTAATGGCTGCTCCCATACTCCTGAGGGGTGAGCGCAGCGTATCGAAAGGTGGATAATAGTAGCCGGTTTTGCGCCTTGCGGCAATAATTTCGTTGTTGGCAATAAACTGTATGCTGAAGTTGGGCAGCAATTGGATGAGCACACGCTGGTTTTGGATTTTGCCATCGGCGCCATTGTTTGCATTGAAATCGGCCTCGAACTCGATAATTTTTTGCAGATACGCCGAGTCGGCGGAGTAGTAGCTGTTGAGCTGGCCGTAGTCTTCGCCCGAATTTACGGCATTGATGATGGCGATGGCTGTTTCGTAGTCTTCGCGCGATTGCTCATTGTTTCCCATCTCTTGCCAGGCGGCAGCGCGACTCATATAGGCGGCGGCAAAGTCGGGAAAGATTTCGATGGCTGCCGTAAAGTTTTCGTTGGCTTCTTCATAGTTTTCGAGCCGCAGATTGGTGATGCCCAGATTGTACCAGGTGTAAAGATTTACAGGGTTAAGTCTGAGCACGGCGCGAAGGTCTTCACGCGCCTCAGCATATTGTTCCCATTGCAGGTAAATCAAAGCCCGGTTGTAAAGTGTCAGGTCGTTGTCGGGGTCGAGGCGCAACACGTTGTTGAAATCGTTGAAAGCCTGCAGCGTGTCGCCGGTTTTGATGGAGGCTGCTGCCCGGTAAAAATATGCCAGCGGCTTGTTCTCGTCGAGTTTTATGGCCTGGTCAAAATCTTCCATTGCTTCCTGATATTCTCCCGTTTCGTTGCGAAAGAGGCCGCGTTGAAGAAAGGCTTCCACATAAAACATGTTGAGTTTGATGGCCTGATTGCAGTCGCGGATGGCGTCGTCGTAGCGCTCCAGATTGGCTTTGGCCAGGGCACGGTTCAGGAAGGCTTCTTCTATGTCGGGCCGCAACAGCAGCAGTGTGTCGTAGTCGGTGATGGCGCCGGCATAGTCTTTCATACGAAGTCGTGTGGTGCCACGGCTGAAAAACACTTCCGGATTGTTGGGACGTCGCTCCAGCGATTTTTTATAATCTTCCAGCGCACTGTGGTAATCGTATAAATTGCTTTTTACCACCCCCCGGTAATAATATGCGTCAGGATTGTACGAGTCGAGCATCACGGCGCGGGTAAAGTCAAACTCGGCGCCGCGCAAATCCTCCAGCGCCAGCTTGGCACGCCCGCGCCAGATGTGTGGCTCCGCGAGGTCGGGGCGCGAACGGATTAATGTGTTAAAAGTGAAAATGGCATCGGTGTATTGTTCACGGTAAAATTCGTTGATGCCCTGGTTGAGAAAATACTGCACGTTGAGTTGCCCGTGCACAGCAGACACAGCAAGCGTAATAGTTATTGTTATAATAATGAAACCCCGCCACATTGCGTGATGCTATTCTTTGGTTTTAGAAATAAGGTGTATGCCGTCAATTTGCATCTCTTTATCCACCGCTTTGCACATATCGTATATTGTCACCAGGGCGATGCTCACTGCGGTGATAGCTTCCATCTCAATGCCTGTTTTCCCGGTGCATCGTACCAATGCCGATACTTTTACGCCATCTTCAGCGATTTCGGCGGTAACTTCCATTTTGGTAATGGCAAGCGGATGACATAATGGGATCAGTTCGCTGGTTTTTTTGCCGGCCATCACCCCGGCGATTTCGGCCACGGTAAGCACATCGCCTTTCTTCATCTTATTTTCGCGAATCAGCGCTACGGTTGCAGGCTGTAGCCTGATAAAACCCTGTGCTATGGCGGTGCGCACCTGGTCGGGTTTGTCGGCCACGTCCACCATGCGCGCCTTGCCGCTGGCGTTGGTATGCGAAAGTTCATTCATGTTATCCTCCAATATTACTGAAGCAGCTTGTTTTGTTAGTTGTTCCCGAAAGGGGCTTGTTTTGTAGTGCCATTTCGATGGCTTTTTCAGCGCCCAGCTCCCGTATATCGTAGCTGATGTTGCTAAATAGACAAGGCAAAATTTTCCCGTCGGAGGTGAGGCGCAGGCGGTTGCAACTGCTGCAGTGCCCACCTTCGCCACCCTGGACGCGGCCAAAAGTTCCTTCTGCCAAATCCATCTGCGGGATGTAGCGCACCTGGTAGCCATGTGCTTCAGCAAACCTCCGTACCGATTCCGCATCAGGTTCCAGCCCGTTTTTTTTCACCACACAATTTAATTTTATGGGATGTAATCCTGCTCCATCGGCTACAGCAATACCGCGCAGTGCATCCGACAATTTCCCGCGCCGTGTTATCTGGTGGTATTTTTCTTCATCCAAAGTATCCAAACTAATATTGACGCGCTGCAAACCGGCCTCAGCCAGGGGCAGTGCAAAACGATCCAGAAAAATGCCATTGGTGGTCATGCCCAGATCGTCGATGCCCGCTATCGAAGCCAACATTTGCGTAAGCTCCACAATTCCTTTTCGCACCAGCGGCTCACCGCCTGTGATGCGTACTTTATTAATGCCCATTGCCACAGCTACCCGCGTAAACTCCACAATTTCATCAAATCTTAAAATGTCGTCGTGTTTCAGCAATGGTATCCCTTCGGCAGGCATACAGTAGCGACAGCGCAGGTTGCAGCGATCCGTCACCGAGATGCGCAGGTAGTTTATCTTTCGGTTATATAAGTCGTACATCCGTAAGCTCCCCCTCAGCTATGGTGGTTTTACCAATCTCAACCGGAACGATTCCCTGTGCCTTCACATAAGCATGGATGTGGGCGGAACCGTTGTAATCCACCGGAAACACTTTTCCCTGCTTTATTACTACAGGAATAAACGATTTTCGTTTGGGGTTTCGCCTGGTATAATTGGTACCCATCGGCAGTTGTAACTGCACGGGATCATATTTTGAACCCATCAATGCAAATATGAGCGGCTTCACCAGCATCTCAAACTGCACAAACGACGACACCGGATTTCCGGGCAATCCAAAAAGATACGTATTTCCCTTTCGGGCAAAAACTGTAGGTCGCCCCGGCTGCACGGCGATGCTTTTGAAAAGTACTTCAAAACCGGTTTCGTGCAGCACCTGTGGCACATAGTCGAAATCGCCCATGGAAACGCCTCCGGAAAGCAGGAGAATATTGCATTTATTAATAGCTCCTTCTATGGCTTTACGGGTAGCCTCCAGCGTGTCGGCAACGATTCCAAAATATTGCGGCTTTGCGCCGATAGTATCAATCTGAGCCATTAGTTGGGCGGCATTGCTGTTGCGTATCTGCGATGGTGCCGGTTTCTGGTGCGGCTCCACCAGCTCGTCGCCTGTCGAAAGTACGCCCACCACCGGCTGATCATAAACAAGCGGTTCCACACAACCCACCGACGCCAGGATAGCTATGTGTTGCGGACGCAATAACGTTCCTGCTTCCAAAACGCGGTCATTTTTCCGGATGTCCTCTCCGGTATGGCAAAAGTTGTCGGAGGATTTGGTGCCTGTAAAGCGGATTCTGTTTTCGCCGGCAGGTTCGGTATCTTCCACCATTATCACCATGTCGGCACCTTGTGGCAACATGCCGCCGGTCATTAGTTTGGAGCAGGTGCCAGCGGCAATCATTTTGACGGGAACTACCCCTGCCGGAATTACTTCGATCACCTCGAGTGGCTTGTCCAGGTCGGCGCGGCGGCAGGCATAGCCATCCATTGCCGATTTGTCGAAAGGAGGCATGTCCATGTCCGAGAAGATATCTTGTGCCAGCACGCTACCATGCGCCTGCGCCAAAGGCACTGGTGTGACGGATAATTGTCGGGCGGCGCCGTTAACGATTTCGAGCGCCTCTTCAAATAATATCATATCCTGTAAAGGTTGTAAAGTTATCAAAACCAGAAAACAGCTTTTTTATTATGAAAAATGCGCTGCCAATCTCTTTCGAGCTTAGCGCCGATAGAATGATAAATTTTGTCTTTTGTTTTTTTTCTTTAAATTGAAAGAAAGATTAAGAGGTGCAGCGCACCGGCAATATTTGTAGAAAGAAGCACCCCCAAAAGATGAAGGTGCAGCGCACCGTGATATTGTTTTGGCGAAGAATGAAAACTTTATTCCAAAACCTTTTAAACCTATATAGAAATGACGTCCATTGGCGATCAACCTCATCACTTTATTTTTAATTTGGGGCTAAACCCCAATAAAATTCTGTATTCTCTTGACGGCAGCCTGAAAGCCCTGCATTCATAAATCGCCAACAGAGGTCATTTTGCTTCGCCATCCAACAAAAAGAAATCTCTACACCCGACTTTATAGAGAGGCACTAACTTCTCCCCTCTAACTTCTTCCCTCTAACTTCTTCCCTCTAAAACAACTGCCAGACAATCTTTCCGATGATAAAACGACCGGGCGTTTTGTAGCCGCCATCGTTGATGTGCACCTCATCAAAGAGATTTTGCACCGATAATGAAACCAGCCAATGCTTTGTAATTTGTTTTTGGATTTTAATGTCGAGGTTAAACCAGGCGGGATATTGCGGCGCAAGGATGTAGGTAACGTCGGGTATGTTGCGATCGTTGATCCAGCGTTTTCCGGTATATTTCCCGGTAACGTTTATTTCCACCCACTTGTTCGTCCAATTAATACCTGCGTTGGCCTGGTGGTCGGGGACGTCGGTGAGATGATTTCCGGTAAGGTCGGGATCGGCAGCCGTTTTGGGTGTAAAATCGCTGATGCGGGTATAGTTGCGCGTATAGTTTGCAAACAGCATGATATTGTTAGTAATCTTCCCGGAAACCTCTGCTTCGATACCTGCTATTTCCACGCCGCCGATATTTTGCGTTTGATATACCGGGCTGATGGTGTAGCCCATATCCACGGAGTCGCCGGTGCTCACGGCATACATATAGTCGGTGCCATGAGAGTAAAACGTGGTGAGGCCGGCATACCATCCCGACGCCGAACGCCGGTCGAAACCAAACTCGAAGCTATTGAGATATTCAGGACTTAAATCCGGATTGGCGATGCGGAAACCATTTTTGCGTCGTCCGGAGCGGCAGAGGTCGTCGAGCACCGGCGCCCTGAAACCCCGTGCTGCCGAAACATAAATCCTGGTATTGCCATCGAAGAGCCAACTGGCCGAGAGCTTGGGATTTACAGCAAACCACTGGTGGTCGGTCATGAGCGTGTCGGTAAATCCGGCCAGATATTCCAAAGAGTAAGAAGGATTGGTAATGGTATAAACGCCATCGTAAAAATGTGCTCCATCCAACCGGACACCAACATTGATACGCAACTGTTCGTCGATGAGCGTTATCTCGTCCATCACAAAAAGTCCGGCCATATCCATCCTGCCTGCGTTGTCGATTTTGTCGGAGGCGGTGTAGTAAATGTCGGCGGCATCCACGCTGCCCAGCCGAAGTTCGCCGCCCCAGGTCAGTTGATGATGACTTCCCAGGCTGCGCGATGCGTTGAGCAAAAGGCCTGCATCGGAGCGTTTGCTTTTCACATCATACAGGATGTATTCGCCTTCGCTAAAATATTCGTTGACGCGGTAATAATTTTCGCGCAGCAGGAAAATCTTGCCACGCAGCCTCGTTTTTCCTGTCAAGCCGTTGTAGGCCAATTTGCTAAAAATGGTTTGGTGCGACGACCAGGAGCCGTCGTCTTCATAGATTTTGATGCCGCGACCGCGCTTGTCGTTGTAAAAAGAGGCTTCGGCTTCTATCTGATGATGGTTATTAATCTGCGTGCCTGCTTTCATTTGGGCGGCCTCTTCTTGCAGAAATGAAGGCACCACCACCGAATCGTAGAGCAGGATGGTTTCTTCGGGTTGGTTGATGTATCCGTCGCTGCGGCGCAACATGCCGTTTACTTCGTACCAAAAAGTTCGGCGGGAAGTGTCGGTGCTGGTGCCGGCTACTTTCATACGTCCGCCCAGGGTTTTCCATTGGCCGGCTTCGGCTTCAGCCAACACCTGCAAGGGTTGCTGCGGGCGGCTGGTGATGATATTGATGGCGCCGCCCATGGCGCTGCTGCCGTACAATGCCGACGCCGGCCCTTTAGTAATTTCGATGCGCTCGACAAGTTCGGGCTGGATAAAATTCCAATTGACGCTGCCGCCATCGGATTTGTTTACAGGGATGCCATCCACCAGCACCAGCGTGCGCGACTGGTCGCTGCCGCTTTGGCCGCGCAACGACACCACGGCTTTGTCGCTGTAGATGCCATAGTCGCGGTTGACGTTGACGCCGGGCGAAGTGATCATGGCCTGATCGATGCTTTGCACTGGCAGTGCTTTTATTTGCTTTCCGGTAATTATCTCCAGCCGCACGGGAGCACGCATGGGTCGCAATTCTGCATCGGCGCGTATCTCCACGGGTGCAGCCATGATGGCGTCGCGCTCAAGCTGCACGTCGAGCCGGATGGTGTCGGTATGGCTGAAATCTACTTTGCGGCGGGTGGTGAGATAGCCCACAAAACTCACCTTTACTTCTACTGTTCCTTGCGCGCTGGTGCGCAAAATGTATTTTCCGTTGGCATCGGTAACGGTGCCGCGTTCGGAGCCTGCCATTACCACGTTAGCACCCGGCAAAGACTGCCCGTCGTCAGAGGTAACGCTGCCCTGAATGGTTTGCCCATTTAGCGAAAGCGAAAAAAAGAAAAACAAAAAAGTGAATGATGAAGTCAGCAGGCGTCGGAGCATCGGGGAAGCAGCGGTAAGTTTGGTGGTGTTGTTATTTTATTAAAAGAATTAACGCCATGATGAATGAACGCTGCAAGAGCTTGCGCTAACTTGCAGCGTTCACGAAAATTATTTTATTAAAAAGCAAAACTATTCAATCACAATTTTGGAGCTGCTCAGGCGCTGGCCGGCGGCATCGAAAATCGAAACCACGTGCATTCCTTTGGTTTGACCTGGGATGCTGATAACGCCATTGCTGATGGTGCCTGCAGCGACCTGCTGGCCGGTGATGGTGTAGATTGTATATTTGGCAGCGTCACTCTGCGGGTTTACGAAAAGCTGACCGTGGCAGGGATTGGGATAAACCATTTCCTGTTGGATAGCAATCGGTTGTTCGATGCCGGTTGGTGAAACGCCTGTGATCAGGATGTTGTCGATCATGCTAACGCCTGCCGTGGTAACTTCGGCGCCATTCACGGCAATGTTGTCGCCCATGATCCAGCGTATAAATACAGAGCTTTCAGGATAGTTGGCTTCGTCGGGGATTGCCAAATCGGTAACGATGCCGCTGGTCCAATTGTCGGCTACGGTAATTTGGCCACCGGGAATGTTAGTCCAGTTGTCCTGTCCGCTTAGGCGATATTGCAGTTTGAAATGTGCGGGGCCATCCAGCGAGGAGCTTTGCATCGACGAAATGCGGAAGTTGCGGTATTCGGCAGCTTTAAATTTTATCGACCAGAATTTATCGTTGGCACCGTTGGCCCACCCTTGTGCTGAGGCAACCCAATTGATGGGGCTAACTTCCGGAAAGGTCACGGCACCTGTTTCGCCGGCTTCGTTTTCCTGGCGGATGTCGTAGCCCTGGTTTTGTTCGGTACCCAGGTTGGCGTTCAGGTCTTCTTCGCTGCCGGTGGGGAATGTCCATCCCGTAAGGGTATCCGCATCGATAATTGGCATTCCGGTCACCAGTATGTTGTCGATTTTGCTAATGCCGGAATAAAGCAGCTCGTTGCCGTTGATGTCGGTGTTTGTGGTTACCACCCAACGCACATATACCGAACTCGACGGATTGTTGGTTTCGGCGGGCAAAGGCAAATTGGTAACGGTTGCGCTGATCCAGTTGTCGGCTGCGGTAACTTCGCCGGCGGGGATGTCGGTCCAGTTGTCCTGGCCGCTGAGGCGGTATTGCAATTTCCAGTCGCGCGGGCCGGGCAGTGTGACGTCGCTGTATTGCATCGACGACACTTTGAAGTTTTTGTAGCCGGGGGCTTTAAATTTTACCGACCAGTATTTTTCACCGATTCCGTTGTCCCAGCCATTGGTAGTGGCGGCGTAAGTTTCAAAACCTTCGGTGAGGCTTATCAGGCCATCGTTACCGGTGGCGTCGTTTTCCATGCGGATGTCGTAGCCCTGGTTTTGTTCGGTGCCCATATTGGCGTTGAGGCTGTCGGGCCCGCTGTTGACGGGGAAATCCCAGCCTGTAATGGTTTCCTGGCCAAAGGCAAACAATGCGACAAAGGCCAAAGCAATGGTAAAGATTTGTTTTTTCATTGGATACTGTTTTTATTATTAAAAATTAATATTGAATTTTCATTTCAAACTCGATGATACCGGCGGCTTGTTCGTCGGCCCGGATCACGCGTATCAATCCTTTTTTGCCTTGTTGGGTCATAAATGGGATGATGGTTCCGGCGACTGCCCATTTGTATTTCCGCTTTCCCCACACATCGTCGTACGAAACGATGAGCAGGCTATCGTTGTGGGCATCGGCAAAAGCCTGCGGTGTAACGCCGTTATTAGCGCGGATGTCGTATTTGGTGTAGTTGCGCGCTTGCCATTGCTCCAGTTCGGGATAAAATTCCAGCACGGCATCTCCTTCTTCGCCTGGCGACGAAAAGGTGGCTGAGGGAATCAAAACGCCATTGTCTTCCGACATTTTAAAATAAACCAATAGGTCGATTGCTGATTGCATGATGGTGGCGGAATCGAGCATATAAACATGGCCGGTTGCGGGATCCATGAAATGTCCGAGCTGTGTATTTTCATCCATCCCCATCACAATGGAAGGGTAATGGCGGATGCCGCCAAAAGTAGAGTTGGGGTCTTTGTAGATCGTCAGCGTCTTGGAGTCGGTGAGGCGATTTTTGTCCATCACCGTAAAAATCCATTGCGCTGTATCCTCCACACCCTGGAAAAATGTTTCGTTCACGGTAAAGTTGCGCACATTAAGACCCGAATCGAGCACGGTGCGGGTGCCCTGGCTGGTTTTGATTTTCACTGTAAAGTTGGTGATATTGGCGTCGCCACCCTGCGCATCTATCCCAAAATGCAAAGGCTGGCCAATGGCGGCCACCGTTCCGTCGGAGGTGTAATTGGCGCCACTCATCAGTTGGAGCGTGGGCGGGTTGCGGTCGCTGTCTTTATCGCAGGCACCCAAAAGTAGTGTGCTCATTGCGACAAGCACTAAAAAAGGGTTTCTGACTTTAGTAATTAAAATGGTCATAATTCTATTTTTTATCTCATTCATTTTATTAATCAATCCTTTGGCGCCGGCAGTTGTAATATTTAAATATTAAAAAATAAAAACGCTGGATATGAATCGCCGTACATATCGCAGTGTGCAAAAATATTATTCCGGTAACGAATAGAAAGGAACGTTAGAAATTGAATGCTGGCAATCCCAAATGAAAACAAAATAGCGTTGGTAGCCTGTATAAACAACCACCAATAATCTCATATGTCAACAATCAAAAAACAACTTCGTGTTGTTTTACTTGAAGATAATGAAACCGTTCACAATGCGTTTTTTGATAGGGACTTTAAAAAAACAAGATTATGAAGATTACCTATTTTAAAGATACAGACACATTATTGGTGAATTTCAATGATAATTTAATTGTTGAGACAAAAGACCTAAACGAAAATGTACTGATTGAGATGGATCAAAATGGGAATATTGTAAGTATGACTATTGAGCATGCCAAGCAACAAACCGAAATTGGAAATTTCTCATTCAACCAGGTTGAGAATATGGAAGTCCTTTAATAACTATTAAAACAACAGGCATGGCACTCAAAAATAGATACAGCTTAGGCAGCGCCGGGTTGAGCATTGTCGAAATAGCCTAAACAGAATGTATCAAGGGTAATCCAAAACTGGAGGACGTTAGAGCGCAACTTCCATAAATTTGATGTAGCTCGATGCTGGAAATCATTACTTCTATCCGATGCGATCGGATAACTTTGCCTACTTTTGTCCGATATTATCGTATAATATTTAATAACCCTGTTCCTACCTATTCTCTTTGATGCGTTTGGCGATGATTCCCGAAATTTCGTTGATGCTGATTCTGTCCTGTTTCATCGAGTCGCGTTCGCGGATGGTCACCGTGTTGTCTTCGAGGGTTTGGTGATCCACAGTGATGCAGTAGGGAGTTCCGATGGCATCCTGGCGGCGGTAGCGTCGGCCGATGGCGTCTTTCTCGTCGTACTGGCACAGGTAATCCATCTTGAGTGCGTCGAATATTTCGCGTGCTTTTTCGGGCAGGCCTTCCTTTTTGACGAGCGGTAACACGGCTGCTTTTACAGGAGCAAGCACCGGCGGTATGTGCAGCACAGTGCGCTCGGAGCCGTCGTCGAGGGTTTCTTCGCGATAAGCGTACGAAAGCACAGCCAGGAAAGTACGGTCGAGGCCAATGGAAGTTTCCACCACATATGGCACATAACTTTCGTTGAGATCCGGATCGAAATATTGCAGCTTTTTTCCGGAAAATTTCTGATGTGCACCCAGGTCGAAATCAGTGCGGGAGTGGATTCCTTCGAGTTCTTTAAATCCAATAGGGAAATTGTATTCGATATCAAAAGCTGCGTTGGCGTAGTGTGCCAGCTTTTCGTGCTCGTGGAAGCGATAGTTTTCGGCGGGAATGCCAAGACTCAGATGCCACTGCATGCGTTGGTTTTTCCAATAGTCGAACCATTCAAGCTCGGTGCCGGGGCGCACAAAAAACTGCATCTCCATCTGCTCAAACTCGCGCATGCGGAAGATAAACTGGCGCGCCACGATTTCGTTGCGAAAAGCCTTGCCGATTTGCGCGATGCCAAAAGGAATCTTCATGCGGCTGGTTTTCTGTATGTTCAGATAATTGACAAAGATGCCCTGTGCTGTTTCCGGCCGCAAATAAATGGTGTTGGCGCTGTCGCCGAGGGAACCCATCTGCGTAGAAAACATAAGGTTGAACTGCCGCACATCGGTCCAGTTGCGGGTGCCGGAGATAGGGCAGGCAATTTCTAAATCTTCAATCAGTTGCTTCATAGCCGCCAGGTCGTTGTTTTCCATCGACTGGTACAAGCGGTGTTTTATCTCCTGAATCTGTTCGGCGTATTTCATCACGCGCGGGTTGGTGGTTAGGTATTGCTGCTCGTCGAAGCTGTCGCCAAAGCGCTTAGCGGCTTTTTCCACCTCTTTATTAATTTTCTCTTCCAGCTTGGCCAGAAAATCTTCCACCAGTACGTCGGCACGGTAGCGTTTTTTGGAGTCTTTGTTATCAATCATCGGATCGTTAAAAGCATCCACGTGTCCCGAAGCCTTCCAGGTGGTGGGGTGCATAAATATGGCCGTGTCGAGTCCCACGATATTTTCGTGGTATTGCACCATGGCTTTCCACCAGTAGGCTTTGATATTGTTTTTAAGCTCCACGCCCATTTGGCCGTAATCATACACCGCGCTAAGGCCGTCGTAAATCTCACTCGACTGAAACACAAATCCATACTCGCGGGCATGGGCTATAATCTTTTTGAAAAGGTCTTCGTTATTTATCATCGGGCAAAAATAGAACAAAACTATTTTGCAGGAGTTATCTTTTGTTACAGATCAAAAAGGTTGGACATTTTCCATTACATCAAAAATTTCTGGTTATGAAATTAAAACAGTTGATCATGCTGGTGATGATAATTTCATCCGTTGCAACACCACAAGCTCTTTCCCAGCCGGATCAGGAGCCAACGAAAACATACGGTGGTATCGGCTATTTCCAGGCGGGCTATTCGTTCATGGATTTTAATAATTTCAACAGTGCCCTGGCCGAAGCGGGTATCCCTGATATCAGTAATGGTTCTGTGAGTCTGGGTGGCGGAGGCCATTATATTTTTCGCCGTTTTTTGATTGGCGGCGAAGGAAACGGACTTATCGGCGGCAGCTCCATCAACGACAACTATTCGGTGCGGCATGGCGGCGGCATGGGGTTTTTCAACGCTGGCTATATTGTTTTTCATAGCCCGCTTTACACAGTCTATCCGATGCTGGGCATTGGTGGTGGTGGCTATTCTGTTACCATCACTGATCGTAACGCACCGTCCGGCTCACTGCAGGATGTGCTCGATAATCCACAGCAGCAGGCCGCGTTGAGCAAAAGCAGCTTTATGCTAAACTTTTCGCTGGGCACCGACTTATTTGTCTTTGCCGACCGTACCCGGCACGGCACCGGAGGATTTATAATAGGCTTACGTGCAGGTTATCTACTTGCTTTCGACAATGACGAGTGGCTCTTGGACAATCAATCACTCACCGATGGAACCAATACGAGTATTTCCGGCCCTTTTATCCGGCTGACCATTGGTGGCGGAGGGATTCAATATTAATGGCATGACGCAGAAAGCGAGGCGCGGAGTGCGAGGCGCAAACTTTAATAGATTAACAAGCTCAGAGCTGAAGGCTGCCGCCTGAGAGCTGAGAACTGACGGCTGAGGACTGAGAACTGCCGCCTGAGAGCTGAGAACTAACGGCTGAGGACTGAGAACTGCCGGCTGAGGACTGAGAATTGCCGCCTGAGAGCTGAGAACTAACGGCTGAGGACTGAGGACTGAGAACTGCCGCCTGAGGACTTAAAGACTTACTTCCTCAAAAAGCCGCGGCACATGGCACGACCAGCCGTAGGTATCTTTGATCTTGACGCGTAGAGCGTTGGCGCTGTGAGGCTCGCCGTGGGTAATGAAAACGCGTTCTGGCTTATTTTTTATTTTTGACATCCATTTGATAATTTCGTTTTGGTCGGCATGTGAAGACATACTTTGCATGCGTTCGATGGAAGCGCGTACCTTGATATAGCGTCCGTGCATTTTTATCTCTGGCTCTCCTTCGGCCAGACTGCGGCCACGTGTACCGGCAGCCTGGAAGCCCGGAATGACAATGGTGGCGCGCGGGTTGTCGAGATGTTCTTCGAGATATTGCAGGATACGCCCGCCATTCATCATGCCGCTGCCGGCGATGATGATGCGCGGATGCTTGTTGCGCGCCAGATGCCGCGTTTCTTCTATGGAGCTTACCATGCGCGTATTTTTAAAAACCTCTTGAAATATTGCCGGGTCAAGGCGCTGCCATTCAGGATATTTCAGAAAGAGCTTGCTCACGTCCAGTCCCATGGGGCTGTCGAGATAAACCGGGATGTCGGGGATGCGGTTTTCGTTTTTCAGTTTCCAGATGAGATACATAAAATCCTGCGCACGGTCCACCGTGAAGCTGGGCACCAGCAGCGGCCCGTGGTTGAAGATGCTTTTTTGGATAATCTTTAATAGCTGGTCTTCGGCCGATCCTGTGGGGTGCAGCCGGTCGCCATACGTTGACTCGACAATGAGAAAATCGGCTTTTTCGGGCTGTTCGGGAGGCAGCAGCATGGCGTCGCCGGGGCGCCCCAGGTCGCCCGAAAAAACGATGCGGCGTCCGGCAGCATCCATTTCTATAAAGGAAGCGCCCGGTATGTGTGCATTTTTGCGAAAGCGAAATTTTATCTCCGGCGAAATCTCCATCCAGGCATTGTCGGCAACGGGATGTAGCAGCGGCAGGGTGCGTTCCACATCGGCTAAGCTATAAAGTGGCAACGCCGGGCTGTGGCGCGTGTAGCCGTGGTAGTTGGCCCGCTCGGCATCTTCTTCCTGTATCTTGCCGCTGTCTTTCAGGATGATTTCTACCAAATCGGCTGTAGGCTCCGTGCACCAGATGCGCCCGTCGAAGCCCTGATTGACCAGCCGCGGCAGATAGCCCACATGGTCGAGATGGCCGTGGGTGAGCAGGATATTTTTGATGTTGGAAACGTCAACGGGCAGGTCTTTCCAGTTAAGCTCGCGTAATTGTTTAAGCCCCTGAAACAAACCGCAGTCGATCATCAGTTGCTCGCCGTCGAGCGTGAGCAGGTACTTGGAGCCGGTAACCGTTTCGGCAGCTCCC
This sequence comes from Clostridia bacterium, assembly GCA_009928785.1. Taxonomy (GTDB): domain Bacteria; phylum Bacteroidota; class Bacteroidia; order Bacteroidales; family 4484-276; genus SABY01. Next base: position 22,967 of record SABY01000058.1, read on the forward strand.
AAAAATTGCAGCGTAAAGTTTCTGTTATCGTTCATTGTTTTGTGTTTTAATAAAGAAAAGTGTAGCTGGCGAATGTACAGAATAATTTGAAAAAGGAGTTTTGAAAAACAGTAATTTGAGATTTGAGCGATGCGTTATTGCGACGATAAGTGTGGCTGAAACACGCGACAAATTAATTTTAAAAAAACTTAATAATACTGTCGTCCTGGCGTTTTTCGCTATGCAACATTCGAGGGCGCAGATGAAGGTGATTTGCATCAAAAAATTAATAATCAAAATCATTAACCAAAATCATTAAACCATGAAAAAATTATTTGTAATTTTTACCACATCTCTTCTTTCAGTTGCCGGCTTTTCTCAGGATGGCTTCTATCTGGGCTACGAAAATGGCGGTCTTTTCGACAGGTATCATTATGTCAACAGCAAAGGTTACGAATTGACACAAGGCTCTATTGGCGGCGTTTATGGCGGATATGTTGGCTACAAACAAAACAGCTACAGCCTGGAAACCGGTTTTTACGGATACTTTTCAGCGCGTCCATTCATCGATTATGACTATGCCACCGGCATCCCGCATAAAAGCCTTTCGATGTCAAGTGGCGTCGAAAGCTGGATGATCCC
>SABY01000059.1 GCA_009928785.1 Clostridia bacterium
CATCATTATGAAATCGCCCGATGGTAACTGCTGGCGCGGCACCGTGAACAACCAGGGGCAAATGCAATTTATACAGGTGGACTGCGATAACCTGGCGCTCTCAAGCCCCGGCAATGAAAATGAACCTAACCGGCACATTCGTATTTATCCCAATCCCACAGGAAATCAGGTTACCGTGGAAATTGCGCCAGAATATGCCGGTGTGCTGCTTAGCATCAAATCCTCCAGTGGCAGTGAACTGGAAACTGCGCAGCTCCGTGATGTCAGAACTATAATCGACCTGTCGCGCTATCCGGCCGGTCTCTATTTTTTCAATATCACGCAAAATGCCAGCCTGATCGAAGTTAAAAAAATCGTGAAGAATTAAACCCCACCAGAACCTTCGATGTATAGATTTAAACCATGGGTGCAGGTATAGGCGGAACAGGAAGCAGAATAATCCAACCACAGGATTCGTTACACATAGTCTACGGAAGTAACCATCAGCGCATAAAACAGATTATGTATTCATCCCAAAACGGCACCACTACCAAAACCTACTTTGGCGGATTGTATGAGCGGATCGAGTACTCCGACGGCACCTACCGTGAGCTTACTTACCTTCAGGCTCCCACTGGTGTGTTTGGGGTGGCTTCCATCGACCATCAAAACAACCGCTCCATCAACTATTTTCTTAAAGACCATCTGGGCAGTATTGCCATAGTAACGGATGAAAGTGGCAATAAGATAGAAGATTTAAATTTCGATGCCTGGGGGCGCAGGCGCAACCCCACCAACTGGAGTTATAACAATGTCCCTACAAGTTTCCTCTTCGACCGTGGCTACACCGGCCACGAACATTTGGATGAGTTTGGCCTAATAAATATGAATGGTCGTGTGTATGATCCCTTTGTAGCACGTTTCCTTTCGCCCGACCCGCTCATACAAAGCCCCGAAAATCCGCAAAACTACAACAGCTACTCCTACTGCCTCAACAACCCGCTGCGCTATACCGACCCAAGTGGATATAGTTTTCTCGGTTTTGCCGAAAAAGTTATTAAAGGTTACATCAACATTTTCACAGCGCCTGCACGAATACTCTCTGCCGCCAACGATTGGCTTAACGACCAGATAAATGGTACTCCCAACCCGCATGGGTACTTTACGCTGGATTACATAGCCAAAGGCATTTTGCCAGGCCCTGGCAACACCTTTTACCTGCCCAACCAGGGCACCGAATATAGCTACCGCTCCTGGCCGCAGGGCGTGGGAGACTTCGTGCCCGGCGATGCTAACAGCATATTGATGAACGGCACCAATAAGGCATGGGCAGTATGGACAACCATAGCCCGCCAGCAAGCCACCGAGCAGGGCGACTACAACCAGATGGAGATAAGCATCGATATGGATTCTAAAAGTTGGGTAGAAACCCCCGGCATGAGCTACAACCCGCAGCCCGACGACCCGCCAAAAACCACCGGCGAAGAGAGTACAGAGGAGAAGAAGGCGGCAAATTACCAAGCCGGTGGGAGTTGGGATTTAAACGCAGATGGTATATTACAAAAGAATGAAGCTGACTATTGGTGGCTAAATGGTAAAGGAGTTGGAATTACAGTAGATAATTCAAAAATTGATTGGACGGGTTTAAAGATTCCTCAAGGACTATCTTCTGGAGATATATTTGCAATAAGTACAACAGATGCCTTCCTTAAGCTTCCTTACGAAACTGCATCAACATATGGGGGAACTTCTTTTGAAATAGTTGACCCCTCGCAAGTCATGGTGTTAGACCAGTTATATCATTATAATTATAGACCAAATAATTCATTGGAGAATAGAGTCAGGAATTTTATGAACTGGCTTGGCAGACCTTCAAAAGAAGGAGTAAATTTTATGATATATTACAATAATCCAAATATTTTGTTAAAATGAAAAAGTTAACATTTACAATCATTATAATATCTCTTGCAATAATTACACTCGTATTTTGGGGAAATGATGAACAAGATTTAGGAGATAATTACTATTACCTGCCCGATTACGAAGCTATTGATATTGGCTTTCCTAATGGGGCTATAATTTATAAAGCAACACAAAAGAATGTATTTAATGATGTTAAAGTACACGGAAGTGTTGTTGATGTAAATAGTGATTCTGATTTTATAATAGCTTCACAAAAAATAGGTAGTTCATACGTTGGAAAAGATTCCTTATTATATTATATCATTGTTAAAAAGACCGATTTAATATCGGGTCCTTATAACAAAGAAGAGTATTTGCAAAAGCGAGAGGAATTAAGTATCCCTCAAAAACTAACATTAAAAGATAAAATTTAAAGCACGATTAATCGGGCTATTTTATAACGCAAACATGTACTGCATCAACAAAGATTATCCGCCGATGAGCGGACAAGTTTTGGGTTCTTTTCAGTCAATCACCGATGAAGATGGTGATTTGATTGAGAAGCTCAGCTTTGATCCTTGGGGGCGCAGGCGCAATGCAAACGACTGGACTTTTAACAATGTGCCCAATAATTACCTCTTCGACCGCGGCTACACCGGTCATGAGCATTTGGATCAGCTTGGCGTAATAAATATGAATGGACGTGTTGGAGCCTGTCCCGAGAGGCGAAGCCGATTCGGGAATCCCACTGTAGCCCGCTTCCTCTCGCCCGACCCTTTTGTGCAAAACCCAAGTAGCACACAAGGTTTTAACCGCTACAGCTACGTTAGCAATAATCCCTTGAAGTTTACCGACCCGAGTGGGTTCTACATGCAAAAAATGATTGAAAATGGTACAACATTAGCAGGTTACTATCTGTCGAATAGCATGGCTAACGGGCATATTGGGCCTGGCAGTGGCAACCATTGGAGTGATCAATATCGCGGAGAACAGTGGAATTTTATGTTAATGAACAGCAATACATTTGATAATACCTATGGTGGAGGTTCATACGACAAAGCAGTTGCACTATATGATTTTGGAGGGGCATTAACACAGTCGTGGTCTGCCGGAGATATTAGCCTTGCTAATGTTTCATTATTGAATCTTGAATGGAATAAACTGGGTGGCGCTGAAGTGATGCGGAATGCCTATACCGAAAATGGAACTTCGTATTTGGATATTTTTTACGAAGGATCATGGACATCGCAGAAAAACCAAAACGCTGCTGCAAATCAGTTGTTCGGTGGTATTAATGGCTCATCTGGTAGGGGTGTAGATGCAACCCCTTATGTTGGTGGAGCTCTCGGTGTTGGTAGCGAAGTTATGTTCAGCAATAAATTTGGTACGTGGTTGGGCAAAGACGGTAAAATACGTAGCCAAAATTGGGGTGGAAATGGAACTACCGGTGGTAAATTTAAATTTGCCGGTAAAATGAGTAAAGGATTCAAAATTGGTGGTTGGGTATCTGGAGCTTATGGAATGTATGCAACAAATACTGAATGGCAAAATAACAAAATATCAACTGGTCAAATGATGATTGAGCAAGGTTCCAATATATTAGGATTTATTCCCACCTATGGCACAGCCTGGAGCATTGGATGGAATCTTGGACAGGACTTTGGCCCAAGTACGTGGTATGGAAAGAATGATAATAAATGGTTTGAATAATTTGAGAAGATGATACTATTTAAGTACATATTTTGCAAGGTATATTTTTTTTATGTAAAGGCATTTAGAGAAAAAGAAATACCGCATTGGTTTGCATCTGGAATTCTATCAGTAATTCTAATTGGAACTATTCAAGTAATGATTGATTTTTATTCATTCTTTTTTAATCCTGAAATAATTGGAATCTACACATCGTATAATAAATATGTAGTTTTAGTATTAGGATTGTCTTTGATGTATTATGTTAGTAAGCAAAAAAAATATCTAAAGATTATTGAAGATTGTGAGAGACTGCCAAAAAGCAAAAAGAAGGTTTTGGGCTACATAAGTATTTTGTATGTTATTGTGGTTTTTGTTGGCTTTTTCTGGGTAGGCGAATTGATAAGGAATTATAATATGATGCACTAATTGTCATATACTTTTTTTGTGGTGATAAAAACTCAACGCCTCATTTTACTGTGGGCTTTTTAAAACCGCTTTTATCAAACCAACGATACCGACGACAACACCCTGCTCGAAACAAAATATTTCATCAGCGGCAACTACGAAATAGAAATAGATGCCCAAAGCCACCAGCGCAAACTGCATTACCTTTTAGCCAGTACCGGATTATTTGCTATTTTTGTGCAGGAAAACGAAAGCGAAAACATGTACTACATCCATAAAGACTACCTTGGCTCATTCCAAGCCATCACCAACGAAGAGGGTGAGTTGGTGGAAAAGCTCAGTTTTGACCCATGGGGGCGCCGGCGCAGCCCAACCCACTGGAGTTATAACAATGTGCCCAAAGCTAAATAAAAAAAACCACAGCCATCTTCTCAATCGAAAATCGCTGTGGTTTTTTGTCAGTAGTTCCCGGCTTTCTGCGCGTGCCTACTGAAACTCTATCAGCAGGAAATCTTTGGCTACAGCCTGGCCGGGCTTTATATGCACAGCTTTTATCACGCCGTCCATGGGAGCTTTGATGATGTTCTGCATTTTCATCGCTTCGAGTATCAGCAGGTCGTCGTTCATCTTTACGCGTGAGCGACGCTTTACGTACACCGCTTTGATGGTGCCCGGGATGAACGCTTTTATCTTTTTTATGTTGGGCGGCTCATAGGGCTTGCGGTTCAGATATTTGCGCGTAAGGGTGGTTCGGTACTTGACCTCATCAACCCACAAACTCCTGTAGTCGAGTTCTTTTTCTTCGTTATCCATAGATTATCAATAATTAGCGTGTGACGGTTTTTTTTTGATTAAAACGGCGGAATGCCATGCTTCTTCTGCGGACGCTCCACCGATTTGTTTTTGGATATCTGCAAAGCATGCAACAGAATGTTACGTGTTTCGTCGGGTTCTATCACAGCATCTATGTATCCGTAAGCTGCTGCCACGTATGGGTTGGCAAACTTCTCCTTGTATTCTTCTATCTTTTCCTGACGCAACTTTTCGGGATTTTTGGCCTGCATTATCTCCTTACGGAAAATGATGTTGGCGGCACCTTCGGGACCCATCACCGCTATTTCGGCGGTAGGCCAGGCAAACACAAAGTCGGCGCGCAGATGGTGCGAGCACATGGCTATGTAGCCGCCGCCATAAGCTTTGCGCAATATCAACGTAATCTTCGGAACGGTGGCTTCGCTGTAGGCATAAAGTATTTTGGCACCGTGGCGAATTACGCCTGCATGTTCCTGCTCCACGCCCGGCAGGTAGCCCGGCAAATCCACGAAAGTGCACAGCGGTATGTTGAAGGCATCGCAATAGCGGATAAACCGGGCTGCCTTATCCGAAGAATCCACGTCGAGCACGCCGGCAAGCACCAACGGCTGATTGGCTACAAAACCTATCGTTTCGCCGTCTAACCTGGCAAACCCGATTACGATGTTGGCAGCAAAAAGCTCCTGCACCTCAAAAAATTCAGAATCATCCACCACCGCGCGTATCACATCGCGCACATCGTAAGGCTGCTTGGCGTCGCCGGGAATAATGTCTTCAATCCTAAACTTGCGGCTCTTGGGTTTTTTCTTGGGGAAAGGGTCGGCTTTTTTAAAGTTGTTCCACGGGATAAAGCTCACCAGTTGTTTTATCTGGCTAAAGCATTCCATCTCGCTTTCGGCGTAGAAATGCGCGTTGCCGGTAATCTCGGCATGGGTGCGCGCGCCGCCCAGTTCTTCCATGGTTATCTCTTCGCCCAGCACCGTCTTTATCACTTCAGGGCCGGTGATAAACATCTTGGAGATTTTGTCCACCACAAACACAAAGTCGGTGAGCGCGGGCGAATACACAGCGCCACCGGCACAGGGACCCAAAATCACCGAAATCTGCGGGATGACCCCCGAAGCCTGCGTGTTGCGATAAAATATCTCACCATAGCCTGCCAGCGAGTTCACACCTTCCTGGATGCGGGCGCCGCCGGAGTCGTTGATGCCAATCAGCGGAATCTTCAGATTCATGGCATGATCCATAATCTTGGTTATCTTCTTGGCGTGCATGTAGCCCAGCGAACCGCCGGCTACCGTAAAATCCTGCGCGTAAATACACACCGGATGCCCTAATATTGTTCCTGTACCGGTAATCACACCATCGCCGGGCAGGTACTTCTGATCCATGTCGAAATCTCTGCCGGCATGTTCCACAAAAATGTCGTATTCATGAAATGACTTGGAATCAAGCAGGGCGAGAATTCGTTCGCGTGCGGTAAGTTTACCGGTAGCCTTTTGCCGTTCGATGGCCTTGTCGCCACCACCTTTCAGCGCATCACGCATTCTGCGACGCAAATCTGTTGATTTAGATTTTTCTGCCATAATCGTAAATTTAGTAAATCAGGTTTCGATCCGTTTAGTTTATCAATTTTTTTCTACAAAAGTAAGCAAAGATACACTTTATCATTTTCATGGTTTGCAATCGATAGGGACGTCAGTTCCTAATAGTTGTTAATAATGAGGCCAAGTCCTTTTGAGACCTATGGCTTTGTTCTCTTAATTCTTTAATCTTTGAGCCGATTTTAGATTTAACATCCATCCTGCAAAGATTGATATTTTCCGGGTAGAGCGGCTCGTTACCTTGCCGCTCCCCCACAGACCCGGACGAGCGATTTTCTCGCATCCGGTTCCTCCTAAATCGGTTTCGCTAATTGACCCGCTCTGCTATCAGCAACTCGTTCGGTGACATTTTTTCCATGTCTCTGGTACACTTAATGTTTCAAAGTTACTGCCCCGATTTAAGGCATCCCACAGAGGGTGTTCTCTCCATGTTTTCCCTTCCCTACTCGCTGGCTTTCTTGGGACTGATTTCCCAGCTTTCCATCGATACTATGGGGATGCTAAGACTGCCTTCGTCCTTCTCCTTCCCTTCGATTTCTCTCGGTAGGGATACCACTTACGGTATTTCAATTGTTCTCACACGCCCTGCCTGGTGGAAATACGCACCCGACAAGCCTCGGAATTTTCTGGTTGGGTCATCCCGTATTTACCCATGCCTCGTGTGGAGACGGGAGGCTCTCCCGTGTTTCCATGCCTGCCATCATAATTTTGATATTGCCTAAGACTCCGGTCGAATCAGTGTTCCTTGTCGTTAGCGTTACACTGATGTTGCACCAATTGTCCACACGGTTAATGCTTCAACGTTAATTCACTTTCGAAGCTATCGCAATACCTTTATTATTCGCTGTTTACGCTTCATGCCACCATTTCTGATGACTATGCAAAACTCGCTTCCGGTGGTTGACCTCCCTTTCCGGGTTCGGCTTCTCATCCGAACTGGCTTGGCTAAAAGGTGTTTCATTATGTCAATACGCCTCTAAATCCCCACCTTATGGACTTGCACGGCGCAAGTGGACTATAAGCCAAAGACTATGAGTAACACGCTCCTTTATTTTTATCCAATTCAATTTCTGTTCTGTCAGAATTTTCCTGGTACAGTTTCTCTGATTTAAAAATTTGATAACATTATACTTCCAGAACTGCATTATTTGTTAATCATCTAAAATCATAAGAATCATTGCATTAGGGAAATTGGTTTTAATAAAATGTTAACAAGCCTCCTGAATTTCACCCTCCACTTAATACTTTCTTAATACACATTTAATTTTGAGTTAATTGGCTTTAAAATCCATCGCTACACTTTTGCAGCAGATTTTTCAAGCGTAAATAATTAGTCATTCAATAAAAAAATTAACAACTAAAATTAAAAGATTTTAAGACGATGAAAAAACTCAATCTGAACATGCTGGCTGTATTGATGGCGGCTCTAACGCTTACTTTTTCGTTTGTCGCTTGTAGCGATGATGATGATCCCACTCCACAAGGGCCTAAAGTAAGTTCACCCAACAATCAGGACATTGCCTTGGGCAATGCTGTGGATATTAGCTTTGCTTTTACGGCTGAGGGTGGTTTTAAATCATCGGCTGTCTTGGCCGACAATGGCAGTGCGGTAATAAAAACTGATGGCATCGCCGGCGCAAATACAGGCGAAATTGTGCTCACCTTTACGCCCACAGCCAATGGTGCTGCTTCGGTAAAGTTGACTGTTACCGACAATAATGAGCAGACCGATGATGCAACTGCTGTATTAAATGTGGTGGACGAAGTGATAGAACTGACCATTTATGTTGATGCCAATATTACCGAAGATGCACGCTGGGAAAGTGGTAAAACGTATGTGCTTCAAAGCCGCATTGCTGTGGTTTCGGGAGCAACGCTTACCATCGAACCAGGTGTGATTATAAAAGGAGAAGCCGGAACGGGGGCCAATGCTACTGCGCTGCTTATCGCCCGTGGTGGCAAGATTATGGCTGAAGGAACAGCGGATGCCCCCATCATTTTTACCTCGGGGGCCGATGAGATTGAACCCGGACAAATTGAAAGCCCTAATCTCGACCCCGATCTGAATGGTCTCTGGGGCGGATTGATAGTTTTGGGTAATGCCCCTATATCGGCTGATGCCGAATCGGTGCAAATCGAAGGCATTCCTCCTTCCGATCAAAATGGCCTTTATGGCGGTACCCTTGCCAACGATAATTCGGGTGTGATAAAATATGTTTCGATTCGTCATGGCGGAGCAAATATCGGCGAAGGCAACGAAATAAACGGACTTACCCTGGGTGGCGTGGGTTCAGGAACCATTATTGAAAATATCGAAATCGTTGCCAATCAGGATGATGGCATCGAGTGGTTTGGCGGTACCGTAAATGTAACAAATGCTATCGTTTGGAATACCGGCGATGATGCCATCGACACCGATCAATCGTGGGGCGGCATACTCGACAACTTCATTGTAGTGAATCCCGGCGATGAGTGTTTTGAGCTTGATGGCCCGGAAGGTACTATGGAAGCCGGTCATATTCTGCGCAATGGATCGGTATATGCCGGCAATGCCGAAGGCCTGGTTGACCTTGATGATAACTCTATCGTAGAGATGCACAATATCTATTTCTTTGGTGTGGCCGAAGGTCAGGATTTCGATTTAAACCCTACAGGTCTTGTTGCTTCGGCATTTGAGGCTACACTTCCCGAAGGTGCGCTGCTTAGTGATTATTTTAAAGATGGCACCGATGCCTTCGTTATCCTGGTGCCCGAGGGTCAAAATACTGTGGGTGCCGATGTGGCTGCTTTCCAGTCGTGGTCGTGGGCGGCAGTATCAGGAAATCTTAGTGGTTTTTAATAGTTACTTATAATTTGACTTATCAACTCGCAGGCCTTAATGAGCCTGCGGGTTTTTTCAGTTCAACAAGGACAGAACCATAAAAAGAAAAATATGCAAGCATTAAAATACGCACTCTCAGTTTGCTTCACAATTTTACTTGCCGGACACCTGATGGCTCAGCACGGCATGGTAAGGGGCATTGTTTACGATGATAAAACTGTGGAAACCATTCCGGGTGTTACTGTCCTGGCCGAGGGTACTACGCGCGGTGCAATTACCGATTTGGATGGTAATTTCAACCTTCCGCTTCCTGAAGGGACTTACACGCTGAGGATTTCGTTTGTGTCTTATGAAACGCTTTTCATCGAGGATTTGGTGGTTACCGGGGAAGAAGTTACTTTTTTTGATAACCTGCGCCTGAAAGAAGCAAATATCGAGCTTGACGAAGTGGTGGTATCAGCCCAAATGATTCGCAATACCGAGACGGCCATGTTGAGCATGAAGAAAAAATCGGCCAGTCTGATGGATGGTATTTCTGCGGCCAGCTTGCGCAAAATTGGAGATTCGGATGCAGCGTCATCCATGAAACGGGTTCCGGGAGTTTCGGTGCAGGGCGGAAAATATGTCTTTGTTCGCGGGCTGGGCGACCGTTATACAAAAACCATACTCAATGGCATGGACATCCCTGGTCTCGATCCCGATCGCAACACTCTGCAAATGGATATTTTCCCGACCAATGTGGTGGACAATATTATTGTACTCAAAACTTTTACCGCCGATATGCCCGCCGATTTTACCGGGGGTATCATTAATATCACCAGCAAGGATTTCCCGGAACAAAAAACAGCCAAAGTTTCGCTTAGCCTTGGCTATATTCCCGGCATGCACTTTAACAGCGATTATTTAAGCTATCAGGGTGGAAAAACTGATTGGTTGGGTTTTGATGATGGTACACGGCAGATTCCGGCCACCGAAAATATCCCACTTTTCTCAGAAGTGGTTGCCAATCCCGATGGCCCACAGGGGCAGCGTTACCGCGAAATACTGGCTTCGTTCAATCCAACGCTTGCAGCCATGCAAGAGCGTAGTCTAATGGATTTTAGCATAGGTGCCAGTGCCGGCAACCAGATAAATCGCAATAAAGTAAGCTGGGGTTATAATGCTTCATTATCCTACAAAAACGAAACGGATTATTATAAGGATGTTACTTATGGCCGTTATGGATTATCGAGCCAGAAGGATGTGTATGAAATGGAAAGCCGGGAATTGCAGGTGGGGGACTATGGGCTTAGCAATGTGCTGATCAGCGGAATGGCCGGCCTGGCTTTAAAGACCAATAAGTCGAAATACCGGTTAAGCCTCCTGCACTTGCAAAATGGAGAAAGCAAGGCCGGTATTTTCGATTATCAGAAAAGCAACCAGGGAACAGAGTTCAACGGCTTCCAGCACAACCTGGAATACAGCCAGCGATCGCTCACAAATATTATGTTTGGAGGAAAGCATTTTATCAATAAGTTTTGGGAAGTGGAATGGAATTTTTCGCCAACCTTGTCCAGGATGGAAGACCCGGACATTCGGTTTACCCGATACAAGGTTAACGACGAAGACGGGTCGTTTGTAATGGGTACCGAATCAGGGTTTCCCGAAAGGATTTGGAGAAACCTGGAAGAGGTCAACTACTCGGGGGTTTTGCATGCAATAAAGCGTTTAAAATTTAGAGGCGAGGATGCCAGGCTGCTATTTGGCGGGGTTTATACCTACAAAGCGCGCGATTTTGCCATCTGGAATTATAACCTTAATATTCGCAATGTACCCCTGACCGGCGATCCTAACGAACTTTTCTTCCCCGAAAATCTGTGGCCCAAAGATGGAAGTGTAAGCCGTGGTACTACCTACGAAGCTCCCTTTGTCCCGGTTAATCCCAATCAGTTTAACGCAAACACCACCAACAGGGCTGCTTATCTGTCCTCAGAGTTCAGTCCTATTAATCATCTGAAAGCTATTGTGGGCGTGCGCGTCGAACAGTTTAGCCAATATTATAATGGACAGGATCAATTGGGGACTTATATTTTGGATAATGAAAAGGTGCTCGACAATGTGGATTTTTTCCCCTCGGTAAATTTTATTTATAGCATTAATAAGGATCAAAATTTGCGCTTTTCGTTTGCATCCACCATTGCACGTCCTTCGTTCAAAGAACTCTCCTTTGCCGAGATTTCCGATCCCATCACCGGGCGGATGTTTGTTGGAGGTCTTTTTAGAGATGCCAACGATGTGGCTGGTATCGAATATTGGGATGGAAATCTGGTGAGTACCCACATTCAGAATTTCGATCTACGCTGGGAAACGTTCCAGCCTGCAGGACAAACCTTTTCGCTTAGTGCATTTTATAAGCGGTTTAACAATCCTATCGAAATGGTTCAGTATGTTACCCTGGTGGGAGCTTTCCAGCCGCGCAATGTTGGCGATGGAGAAGTGTTTGGTGGTGAAATGGAACTGCGCAAAAACCTGGATTTTATTGGCAATGCGTGGCAAAACTTCTCCTTTAATACAAATTTCACGCTTACCAAATCGCGCATAAAGCTAAGTGCCACCGAGTACCAGTCGCGGCTCGACAATGCCCGCCTGGGGCAAAGTGTTGACCAATACCGTGATATGGCCGGGCAGGCACCCTGGCTTATCAATGCCGGCCTGGCGTATAATGGCGGGCAAAGGGGATTTTTTGAAGGCTTCGAGGCGGGTGTGTATTACAATGTGCAGGGGCAAACCCTTGCCATTGTGGGTATTGTGGATCGTCCGGATATTTACTCCGTGCCCTTTCATAGCTTGAATCTTAATATCAATAAATCCTTCGGAAAGGATAAACGGATGCAATTGGGCGTTAAAGTCGAAAATATTTTGGCTGACAAAACGGAATCTATATTCAAATCCTACCTTGCCGCCGATCAGTATTTTACCCGTCTGGATCCGGGGACAAAATTTACCCTGCGGTTTGGTTATAGCATTTTTTAACCTAATCGGCAGGCGTGTTTTTATCCTATGCTGATTACGAAAAGTGATTTTACCAATTAATAATAATCTGCTCATCGCTGTTTGCAAAAATAAGCGAGGGGCAGGTTTGTGTGTAATAATCTGTGCTTAAAGGCTCTTCTGCCGCTGTCTGGAAATTGACCCTTAGGGGATTTAGGGGTCTTACGGCTTTTTAGACTGGTCTCATTATTTTAAATTTGACTTATTTTGCAAGACAACAATAATTTATTTTACCACTAAATTTTTAATACCATGAAAAAACACTTTTTACTCCTTGCTTTTATTGCCCTTGCCTTATTTACTCACGCACAGGCCGACCGGCGGGTGATGGTGGAAGAAGCCACCAACGCCTCCTGTGGCCCATGCGCCAGCCAAAATCCGGCATTCGACGCCCTTCTTCAGCAAAACGCAGGCATCGTCACTGTGCTGAAATACCACGCCTCATGGCCTGGCTACGACCCAATGTACAACCACAACCAAGGCGAAAACGACGCCCGCATCAGCTATTACGGCATCAACTCGGTGCCGCGTGCTATAGTGGGTGGCGTTTACAACGGAGCACCTTCCGGCGTTACGCAAAGCATGCTCAACTCTTACGCTGCCGTGCCTTCACAATTCGACGAAATCGACATCTATCAGCAACTTTCCGACAACCAGGATTCTTTATTCGTTTTTATGCGTATCCGTGCTGCCCAGAACATCAGCGAAGCAGGCCTGCGGGGAATGTGTGCGGTGGTCGAGAAGCAAATCAATTTCGCCAGCCCTCCCGGCAGCAATGGTGAGAAAAATTTTCTGGATGTGATGAAAAAAATGCTTCCAGGCGCCTCAGGAACACAACTGCAATCCAACTGGCAAGCCGGCGAATACAACATCATTGCACAAGCCTGGGAACTCGAAAATGTGTACGACATCAACCAACTCGGCGTAGTAGGTTTTGTGCAAAACAACAACAGCAAAGCCATTCACCAGTCGGGCGTCAGCAGCACCCAACCTTTTGAGGCTTTATTCCCTACCGATGCCGCTGCCGTTGGCATCTCCAACGTAACCGCAAAACATTGCTCCGGCTATCTTCTGCCGCAACTTGCTGTGGCCAGCTATGGTACCAACGACATCTCTACGCTCGAAATCCGCTACAACGTCAACGACGGCCCCGAACAAACCTATATCTGGAATGGCAGCGTGGGCTATCTTAAAATTAAACAGATAATGCTGCCGCAGATCAACTTTGAAGTGATGGACGAAAACGTGCTGACAATCTATCTTGCCTCCGTCAATGGTGGCGGCGACAACTACCACATCAACGACACCATCCGCAAGTCGTTCGACAAGGCGCCCGTTGTAGAGGACAACGTAAGCCTGATGATAAAACTCGACAGCCAGCCACAGGAAATTACCTGGGAAATAACTAATGACGCCGGCCTTACGGTTTTCAGTGGCGGCCCCTACTCCACCCCCAACGGCTTCATTAGCGAAACCCTTGAGTTTACAGCCACCGACTGTTATCGTTTCACTATTTACGACGCAGCGGGTAATGGCTTGCAGACACCCGGTTTCTTTAACCTTTTCAAAGGCTCCCAACCCATCCTCTCCGGAAGCGCCTTTGGAAGCATGGCTACCGTTCAGTTTTCGGGCGAAATAAATGTTGGCATCGCCACCGAACCCTGGCAGAGCGATATGGAAATATTTCCCAATCCCGCCAAAGATGCAATGCAGATTAGTTTTGTTACCAGCCAATCCACCGATGTGGACATGCGCTTGATGAATCAGGCCGGACAAATTGTTCGCAGCATTGCGCCATTCCGCGTTGAAGCATGCGCTCATCAGCAAGCTATCGACCTCACGATGGTTCCGGCAGGCATTTATTTTATGCAAATTAATATGGATGGGCGTCGCCTAATGAAGAAGGTAGTGGTGATGAAATAAAAGGCTGGAGGTTAGAAGGTAGAGGTTAGAATTTGATGTTGAAATCGGATTTCCGGGTTTCCCTTCAACCACAGTTTACTGTTCGGGCATCAAAAAGATTTGAACGATTATAAATTATGCTTTTGAAAGCTACTTTAAAAAAACTTTGTGTAAGTTTGCCGTGTTTTAAAAAATACGTTTTTAATATTCATTTAAACTAATTTTTATCAAGATGAAAAAACTATTATTCACTTTTGTCGGCCTTTTTCTGATGCTGCTGGCCGTATCACAACAGGTTCCGCGCCAGTATGTTGTGGTAGAAGGCGGCACCGGATTTTGGTGACCTTACTGTCCGGGCGCAGCATTAGGAGCTGACGACCTGATAAGCAACGGCCACAATGTGGCTGTAATCGAAAATCACAATGGCGACTCACTTGCCAACGTGTACAGCAACACACGTAATACGTACAACGGCATCACAGGCTATCCCACAGTCAAATTTGACGGTATCCTTTCACATGTGGGCGGCGGCAGCAGCAGCCTATACGGTACCTTTCTCCCAAAAGTTAACCAACGAAATGCCGTGATGTGCAACTTCTCTATTGATGCGGGATTTCAACATACCGGCAATAACTACCATACTACCGTGGTAATTACAAAAGTAGCCCCCTACAGCGGCACCAACCTCAAACTGCGCGTTGTGATTGTAGAATCACACCTCGACATCAACTGGGGCTTAGGGCCGGATGTAAACTCCGTAAACCGATTGATGGTTCCAAATGCAACCGGAACAACAGTCGATTTTTCATCGGGCGATGTACAAACCATCGAGCTTGATTTTGTTATGTCGGGTGGATGGGCAGCCGAAAACTGTGAAATCATTGCCTTTCTGCAAGACGATTCCAGCAAAGAAGTTTTGCAGGCTGACCTTGTAACCATGGCTGTCCCTGAATATTCGCTCGACGCAATGCTTGCCGGTGTATATAACATCCCTGCCAAAATATGCCACGGCGTAATAGCTCCCACTGTGAAACTCAAAAACAAAGGCGCAGAAGTACTTACTTCCGTAAATATCAACTTTGAGGTAAACGGAGCATTGGTTTATACACATCCCTGGACAGGCGAACTGGAATTTCCGGATATGATAGAAGTGGAGATTCCCGAGATGAGTTTTACTGCGATGGCCGAAAATACCATCAACGTATATTTATCTGATCCCAACAACCAACCCGACCTGAACCCGGATAATGACGCCATCATCGTCCAAACAGCAGCTACCGATGTATGCACCGACTGGGTTTCGCTGTTGCTGAAAACCGATGCCAACCCTACGCAAACCTCTTGGGAATGCTTAGGTCCCAATGGCGAAGTGCTCGGATCGGGTGGCCCTTACACGCAAGGATATCAGTATATCAAAGACACCATTTTCCTTACAACACCCGGCTGCTATCAGTTTTTGATGTATGATGCTGCCGGCGACGGACTTGCCACTTATTATTCGTTGCGCTCCAATGTAGATGGCCAGATTGTTACCATCAAGAGTGGTGGCAGCTTTGCCTACGTGGACGAAACACAATTTACGGCCCAAGCCGAAGGAGTTGCCGCCGCATTTACCAGCACCACCACCAGTGGCTGCGAAATGCTCAGCATCGACTACACTGACATGTCGTACGGCACCGTAACTTCGTGGAACTGGACATTTGAAGGTGGCACACCCGCTACCTCCACCCAACAGAATCCTACAGTAAGCTATACCAACGCAGGCACTTTCGACGTATCGCTCACCGTATCCGATGGCACCAACAGCAACACCTTCAGCGCTTCTGATTATGTTACTGTGTTTGCGTTGCCCCAGGTTACACTCGAAGATATTGGCGATCAGTGTATTTATTATCCCGCTTTTGAACTCAACCAGGGTATTCCCGCAGGCGGAGTGTATTCAGGTTCGGGAGTTAGCGGTGGTTGGTTTGATCCGGCAATAGCTGGTGCAGGAACCCACACCATCACTTACACCTACACTGACGAACACGACTGTGTAAACTTTGCCGAGCAGGAAATAATGGTTGACGAATGCGTAGGAATTGGCGAAAATCCGCAGGCTACTGCCATGCGCATCTATCCCAATCCCGTTACCGGAACAGCTACCATAGCTTTTGGCCTAAGCCAAACCACACATGTATCTGCCGAAATTTACAACAGCATCGGCATGATGGTGATGAAGCTCAACGATGGCGTGATAGAAGCCGGCTCACACAACATTTCTGTAAATATGTCCGCACTCGAAAACGGGATGTATTTCGTACAATTTAAAGCAGGCGACACCGTAATCACCAAAAAGCTAACACTGGTGAAATAGCCTTAAAATAATGTTTTCATAATGATTCCACCCGTTGGGCCATCTGGTTCGGCGGGTGGTTTTTTTTAAGGTTATCAGATTTGAGTTAAAAAAGTGTCGTAATCTTCCGGGACAACGGCTCTGAAAGTGTGAGTGGGATAAGCTTTGGAGAAGGTCGGTGGCACACGTAACCCAGGCTTCGCCTTCCACTTAAATTCGTAAGCATGGAGTAAGCCATCTCGCTCTTCGATGTAATCGATTTCCTGTTGCTGCTGTGTTCGCCAAAAATACCGGTTGGTCGGGATGCGGCTGTAGGTGAGAAATTTCAAGCGTTCGTTTACCAGATAGTTTTCCCACAAAGCACCTTTATCGCTCCGCATCTCTATTGGGCTGTAATTGTTGATCAACGCATTGCGGATGCCATTGTCATAAAAATAAATCTTTCTGCTCTTTTTTAATTCATTTCTAAGATTCCGGCTCAACGATCGCAACCGAAAGATGACGAAAGTCTTTTCGAGTAAATCGATATAACGTTGCACGGTTTCCGAATCGGCACCTATCGACTTGCCGAGTTCATTATACGAAACCTGCGATCCCATCTGCAAAGCCAAAGCTTGTAGCAATGCTTCCAATAATTCAGGACGTCGCAAATCCTTAAATTTAAAAATATCTTTATAAAGATAGCTGCCTGCAAGTAAGCTCAACAACTCTCCAGGATTGTTGCTTGCAACTGCAATATCAGGATACGACCCGTAAATGAGTCGCTGTTCGAGCAACTTTTTTTCAGCGAGCCACCCATGATGCTCCACCATCTCCTGAAAAGAAAGCGGATACAAAAAAAACTCAAACTTACGACCCGTCAATGGTTCGCTGGTTTGTGCCGTGATCTCCAGAGAAGAAGAACCGCTTACCAAAAGCTGAACTTCGCTTATGTGATCTGTTATCAGCTTTAATGTTTGCCCGACATTGCTGATCTGTTGTGCTTCATCAACGACTACTATTTTATTGTTTCCAATCAGCAGCTTCAGGTCAGGTATGTTTACATTGGTAAGTTGCGAACGTACAAATGGCTCATCTGCATCCAGCCACAAAACAGGCTGGTTTAGCTTTCCGGTAATTTGCTTAAGCAAAGTTGTTTTACCGGTTTGTCGTGCGCCCAATACAATGATCGCTTTGTTCTGAAACATGCGATCCAGAATGATCTTCTCAAGTTTTCGTTCAATCATAGCACTAAAGTAATGATTAGCAAAAGTAGTTAATTCCGGTATGTAACCGGAAATTATTATGGTTTTTTCCGATTATGATCCGATTTTAACGGATATGTTGGAGACACTGCCGACAAAAATTGTAAGGGCTTTTGAGATATTTCACTTCGCTCAATACAACAAACAGTTGTTGGAATTCGGGAAGGGTGAGGGAAAGTGTGCTCTGCACTCCTTCTTCAAATTCAGAACTTTAAAAGCTCCGCAGCAGCACCGCCACCAGATACCCAAGATAGTTACCAACAGCATAACCGACAATTCCCACGGTAAGTCCCGACACAACAATTTCGCGGTTGCGCAGCGCACCGGCTACTACCGGCACAAACGGTGGGCTACAGATCAGGGCTGTGGAGGTAACAATTACGGTATCGGCATCGATGCGCAGCAGACGCGCCAAAAAGATGTGCAACGCCAGCGAACCAAAAATCACCAGCGCCAGATAAGCAAACAAAGTAGGCGTTTTGCCACCCAGCGTGGTTACATCCACCAGCGAGGCCACCACCACACTGAATATCAAAATAAAATACATCCCCAGCTCAAAAGTCCTGGGCGTATTATTTACCGCCGGCAACAGTGAGGCGCCAATGCCCAATGTAGTGATGAGCAATATCACCACCACCATCTGGCTGTTGGCTGGCACCAGCAGCGAGATGCCGCCGCTCACTGCAAAGATCAATACGGATAACCCCAACGCCCTGAGCAGTGGCCAGCGGTTGGTTTTACTTAGCAATTCTGTGTAAGGGTTTTCGCCGTCCAGATCGCGCTGTTGCAACAGACCTTGTGTGCTGGCGAAATGAAATGGTGGCAGAAAAAGCCTGAAAAATCGTTGCCCGATGCTGATGAGAAAAAGGAAATAAACACCCGACAGGATCATGTCGTAGGTGTGGGTAAGCAAATAAATGTCGTCGGGGATTTGAAGCATAATCTTGAGAGCAGCCAGGTTGGGCGTTCCTCCCGAATAAACTCCCACGAGCATTCCGCCGATTTTCCACAAGTCGGTCATGCCGTGGCCGCTGAAAATGAAAAAGCCCAGGACGACCATCACCAGCATGCTCACAAGTCCAGCCACCATCGAGAGTGCTGTGGTAGCCGCCAGCGAAAACCACTGCCGGATGTTGGTGGAGAATAGCAACAGCGGAATGGCCAATGGAATGGTGAGCGTGGTAAGAAATTCCTGCAGCAGGCGACTGCCTTCAGGTACCAGGCCAACGTTGCCCACCACGATACCAACAACATAAGCCACCACCACAGCACCAAGCCGGTTTATGAAGCGATATCGGTGACTAAGATGCAGGATAAGCGCCGGCGACAAAACATAAAACAGTACGAGAAGTATCTTAGCAACCATTTTTTTTATTTTTGATTGACGAAGAACGAATTACAAAGGACCAAGTACCAAGGACGATTAACGATTGCCAATTAACAATTAACGTTTTACCGCATTCATTTTACCAATCGATTGCCCGAAAGCCCAATTCATGAAATCAACAAAGACTTAACGCCCCAAAAATACAATTATCGCAATCCCCTCCGAATCTGAGGCGGCTCTTTCAATTTGCAGAAGCAATAATTTTTGCACCTACAAAAGCACACATAAACACGATCCTATCGAAAACATCTACTTTTGCGATAAGCTAAACGCAACAAGTTTGATCAGAAGAAAAAGGTAATTATTTAGGTGATTGTATTAAATTCCATGTTCATCCTGACCCCATCCCCTACCTCCCGATAATCGGGACAGGCATTCCCCTGAAAGGGAAGGGAGACCCACAGCAGCAGCCTGTGCGCTGGCATTCTCTCCGTCGGCTGACGGAGGAGTTAGAGGGGGTCGCAGGAGGTGGCAATTTTAACCAAAGCTGGAAAAAAGCACCTAAATAGTTAAAGAAAAAACCAACTTAGCAAAGGTAGCTTTAAGGAATTCTAAATAAATAATAGACATTGGCTAAATGCAAAAAGAGAAATCAGAAGAGGTTCGTGTGAATGCTTTCGGGGTAGAACAAAGCTTTTTTCTAAAATCAAAAAGAAAAATTTGTTCCGGCTACATGCCCTACATCGTGGTTCCAAATTTCCCTTCACTGGGCTTTTTAACAGCATTGCGGTTTCTGGAGTGGGTGAGCGAAAACCCAAACGGCGTCATTAGTCTGCCAACGGGCAAAACCCCCGAACACTTCATGAAGTGGACAAAACATTTGCTAAACACTTTCGATGAGCCAGAAACGCAAAAGCTTATGGCCGAAAATGGTTTGCTCCTGAAGGGAAAACCTGAAATGAAAAATTTGCACTTTGTCCAGATTGACGAGTTTTACCCGATAAATCCCTTGCAGCACAACAGCTTTTACAATTATGTGCAGCATTATTACATCGATGGTTTTGGGCTTGACGCCAAAAAAGCGCTCCTTATTAATACCGACGAAATCGAATTGGCCGGGGGCAAACATTTTACGGAGATTTTTCCCAATAGCAAAATCGACCTGAGCCTCCGCAGCAGAGCGCCCCAGTCGCGGCTTGAAGAATTGCAGCAGGCCTCCATTTACAAAATCGACACCTGGTGTACGCGCTACGAAGAAAAGATCAAGACGTTGGGTGGCATCGGCTTCTTTTTGGGCGGCATCGGCCCCGACGGCCACATTGCCTTTAATACGCGAGGCAGCGACCACAATTCGAGTACGCGGCTTACGGAAACAAACTTTGAGACCCAGGCTGCCTCCGCCGGCGACCTCGGCGGAATTGAGGTTTCGCGCAACCGCCTCGTGATCACCATCGGGCTGAACACCATTACTTACAACCCCGAGGGCGTTTCCATCATTTTTGCCGCCGGCGAAGCCAAAGCAGAGATTGTGAAAAATGCCATCGAAAACATACCGGACAACCTCTATCCGGCCACCGTGTTGCAGCGGCAAAAAAACGCACGGTTTTATATTACCGAAGGAGCTGCATCGCAACTCACCGACAGCAAGGATATTTATTATAAAAAAGGAGAATGGTCTTTTGAAAAAACCGAAAGAGCCATTTTCGACCTTTGCCTGAGAATTGATAAATACGCCCGCAACCTCACCCTCGACGACCTGAAAAACGACAGTTATTGCGCACTTATCCCCAACTTGTCCATTAGCATTGTGGCCGACGTGATAGAATCGACGAAAAGGAAAATTGATAAAGGCCTTGAAACAGAGCGGAATCAAAGATATTTGCACACCGGCCCGCATCACGACGACATCATGCTGGGAATATTCCCGGTCATCACCAGGCATTTGCGCGACATCAGCAACACTTTCCACTTTGCCATTCTTACCAGCGGATTTACCGCCGTTACCAACCAGATGATGGAGGAGTTGCTTGGCCATACACTGCAATTCATCAACAATGGCGAATTACAGATGATAGAATATCCTGACTTTTTTGATTCGGGATATAAATACAAATGGGACAAGGACGTAAACCATTACCTGAACAAGGTAGCAAGCAATGACGGTGACGGAAAGCTGCGTGGAGTTTGCCATCGTCTTACCCGTTCGCTGGTGGAAATTTATGATATTAATTCGATAGACCAACTGAAAGAAACGATAAAAGCGAAAATCGAGCTGATCCAAAAAAGCTATGATGGCGAGAAAAATCCACCGGACATCCAAAGATTAAAAGGGATGCTCCGCGAATTTGAAGAAGAGCTGGTGTGGGCGCATTATGGCGTTCAGGTAAAAGACATCGAGCACATGCGGCTGGGATTTTATTCGGGCGATTTATTCACCGAACAACCCGAGCAAAAACGTGATGTGGAACCCGTTTTGGAAATGCTCAGGAGGATAAACCCAACCAAAGTGAGCCTGGCTTTCGATCCCGAAGGCTCCGGCCCCGACACGCACTACAAGGTATTGCAAGCCATTGCCGAAGCCCTGCGGCTGTGGAAAAAGGAGAAAGATATTTCGGAGCTAAGGATTATCGGCTACCGCAATGTTTGGTATAAATTCCATCCCGCCGACGCCAATGTGTTTTCGCTGGTTTCGCTCAACTCCATGGCGGTGCTGGAGCATTCGTTCAAGAATTGCTACATCAGCCAGGTCAATGCTTCGTTTCCAAGCTACGAGCACAACGGCCCTTTTAATGAGGTGTCGCAAAAAATATGGACAGAGCAATTCAAGAAAGTTCAAATGATGCTGGGCAAAGGTTATTTTTACGAAAATAGCAACCTGAAAGTAAGGGCAACCCACGGCGTTATTTTTTACAAAGAGATGACTTTCGACGAATTCGACGGCTATGCACGCACGCTGGAGAAGAGCCTGGAGGGAGCGCTTTAAGAAGTTTTCGCCTACACCCGGATCAATGCTCGGGGCAGGCGTTGTTCGTTAATTGTTATTCGTTAATCGTTAATTGTTATTCGTTAATCGTTAATTGTTAATCGTAATTCGTCAATTCAAAATCGTCCTTTGACCTTCGTTCTTTGTTTTTATCTACTTTTGGCATTGTCATGAAACAATTCAGAGGATTTATCCGCAAAGAGTTTTATCATATCTTCCGCGACTACCGCACGGTGCTGATCCTCTTTGGTATGCCGATAATCCAGCTTTTGCTGTTTGGCTATGCCCTCACCAACGACATCCGCAACGCCGACATCGCCATCCTCGACAAGTCGCACGACGAACTCACGCGGCAACTCACCCACAAAATCACCTCGTCGGGATATTTCCGCCTGGCGCTCGACCTGCGCAGCGAATCGGAAATAGAGCAGGCTTTCCGAAGCGGAAAGGTGCGGCAGGTAATCATCTTCGAAAACGACTTTGCCCGAAAAGCTGAAACCGCAGGCAACGCACAGATTCAGGTACTTGCCGATGCTTCCGACCCCAACGCAGCGCGCATCCTCACCAGCTACCTCAGCGGCATCGTCGCCAGCTTTCAGCAGGAGCTTTTGGCCAATCGGCAACTGCCCATAGAGATTACACCGCAGGTAAAAATGCTCTACAATGGCCGGATGGAAAGCGTGATGATGTTTGTTCCGGGCATTATCACCGTGCTACTATTGCTCATCGGCGCCATGATGACCTCCATCAGTTTAGCGCGCGAAAAGGAAACGGGCACCATGGAAGTGTTGCTGGTGTCGCCGCTGCGTCCGGTGCAGATCATTCTGGGCAAGGTGGTGCCCTATGTGCTCATCGCATTGGCCATCGCCATCGTCGTCCTGTTTTTGGGATATTTCGTTTTTGATGTGCCCATTCGCGGCAGCCTGGTGTTGCTAATGTTTTACAGCATCCTCTACATCATTTTGGCATTGTCGCTGGGCATCCTCATCTCGTCGCTGGTGAGCAGTCAGCAGGTAGCCATGATGTTCTCGATGGTGGCGCTGTTGCTGCCTACCATCATGCTGTCGGGATTTATTTTCCCGCTCGAAAACATGCCCTGGCCGCTGCAATGGTTCGCCAACATCATTCCGGCCAAGTGGTTTATCATCATCATCCGCGGCGTGATGCTAAAAGCAGTAGGCATCGGCGTCCTTTGGAAAGAAACGCTGATTATGGTAGCGATGATCGCCGTGTTTATTGGTTTGAGTATTAAAAAATTCAAAATACGATTGGATTGACGATTGGGCGACATCAAAACCAAAAATGAATGTTGGAATTTTGAATTAGAAAACGAATTTTGAATCTTGAATCTTGAATCTTGAATCTAAGCCCCAAAGGGGCGAAATCAAATCCAAAACATGGATGCCGGAATCTTGAATTAAAAAACGAATCTTGAATCCTGAATCTTGA
>SABY01000195.1 GCA_009928785.1 Clostridia bacterium
TAAGTATTCAGTCCTAAGTATTCAGTCCTAAGTATTCAGTCCTAAGTATTCAGTCCTAAGTATTCAGTCCTAAGTATTCAGTCCTAAGTATTCAGTCCTCAGTATTCAGTCCTCAGTATTCAGTCCTCAGTATTCAGTCCTAAGTATTCAGTATTCAGACCGAACATGGCCGTATCTGCCTGCCATGACTCATCGGGGAAATCCCGAGAGTGAAACGATTCGGAAAACAAACAACGAACAACAAACAACGAACAACGAACAACAAACAACGAACAACAAACAACGAACAACGAACAACAAATAACGAACAAGAAAAACCTACCCCTTCCCGTCGATTTTAAACTTTAGCGTCAGCTCACCGGTTTTGGGATCGAAATCCATCATGTTTTCAGAAATTTGGATGTGCTTTCCGGTTGTGGCTTTAAACAACTGCGAGAAAAACTCAGCAGCGCTTCGCATCACCGGCTCCATCTGGCGATATTCTTGCAAACTACCTTCTTTGGTTTTTTTTGCTGGCTGCTCACTGTCCATCACATTGATGGGGGGACTCTCAAATTCGTCGGCGGCAAAGTTCATCAGTATCTGTCCTGACGAAGCTTTGAGAAGAGCATCTTCGGCTGGCTCATGTTTGAGTTCGTCGATAATCTGCGATAATGTATGACGGTAAGTTTCGCGCATGGTCAGTGGCGGCACTTCCGCAGGGGCGGTGGCTGCATCAGCGCGCCAGGGCAAAAGACCCTGCGCCATTTTTTCTTCGAGCGAACCTTCGGCTACCAGACTAACGATGGTGAGATTACCCGGAAGTTTTTTCAGCCACGGAGCATCTTTTTGCGGAAGCTCAAAATTTATTAAAGTATCTGCGACAAGCAATTCTTCGCCACCCAGCGATTTGGTGGTAGCCAGCAAAATCCGGCATTGATCATCGGCGGCAAAACGGGATATTGCAGCAGCACGTTCGGTTTCGGTCATCTCGGCGTTTAGTTCGGCAAATACAAACCGACCCAGCTTGAGCGCCCGCGCTATAATTTTGGCCATCTTGATCCATCGTGTGACAATGATCACCCGGTGGTCGCTTTTGCGTATGTGCAGCTTGTACGAAAGGATGTGCTTCAGCTCGGTGAGCTTGGGTGAGCTGTTGCTGGTGTCGTCAACCAGAAAAGTGGAGTTGCCGGTCTGAAGCATCATTTTGAGCAAATCGGCTACTTTTTGCTCATCAAAAAGTGTAAAGATTTTCTGATTTAAGATTTCCAGAACCTGTCGCGCATATTTAAGATACCGGTTTACCTGATTCTCCGACATTTTTACGGGTGTAGTAATCTGGCTTGAGCCGGGCAGTTGACGTATCACGTCCTGTTTTTCGCGCCGCAGCATTACCTTACTGAGTTTCTGATCGAGTTGTTCCAGGTTGTAATATCCTGCCACCACATTTTTATTACCCTCATCGAAATAGCAATGTTGGTACGAAAATTCCCACAGCGGCGACAGCAATTCGGTATCCACAAACATCACAATCGAATACAAATCGATAAGCTCGGAGCTAAGCGGCGTAGCGGAAAGCACCAGTGCATGTTTTCGCGGAAGCGATTTGATAACCGACGAAGTAACGGAGGCATAGTTGCGGATACGCTGCGCTTCGTCGAGAATGATGAAGTCGGGAGATTTTTTTGCGATAAGCTGCTGATCGCGAATCACTGTTTCGTAGCTGACGATGATAAAGCCAGTGGAGCCATAGAGGGCTTCCCGCTCGGCGGTGGTGCCGGCGACAATCTGTACGGGTTCGTTGCAATAGCGCAACACATCGTTTTTCCATTGCTGCTTGAGCGTGGCCGGACAAATAATAAGTATTCGGCTGTAGCCGAAAACATCTTTTTTCATCACGGCGGTAGCGATGGCCTGCAATGGCTTTTCCAGCTCCATGTCGTCGGCCAGCACAACGCCTTTTCTGAAAGTAGCAAACTCGACGCCTTGCCGCTGAAATGGCAGCAAAGGCACTTTTATTCTCGAAAAATCGAGTACCTTTTCGTTGGCCAGGCGCGCCAGCTCCTCCTCCTCCATCAGCTTTTGCACACGCGCATAAACTTCGGGGCGAACCAGAATTTCTTTGTAGCGATCCACCACATTAAAAAAACCAATGAGACTGGCGGCCTGGTCATCGGTAATAAATCTTTTGTTACCAAAATAGCGGTAAAGCACCTCGGCCACTTCGCCACGCACCTCTTCGGGATGAAACCAACTGATGCGGTAGTTTTGCAGGGGATCGCATAATACTTCGATAAATGGATACCGGGGCAGCTCTTCCGGCTTGAGATCGGGATTAACCGTGGTGCGATCGAAAGCATAAATAAGATGCTTGCAGGTTCCCAGCTTGTTGGTGTTATAATCGGGACAAGAACAATAGCCTATTCTTTTTTTAAAATTGCGAAAAGTAAGATGATAGCTGGTGCCGCGCTCGTTGGTGAGGATGTGTTCGCCGTAGATATTGTCGGCAAAATGGAGCGTATAGTCAGCTTGCCGGGCCTTCTCGATGCGCTCGGTCATCACGCGTTTTATCATGCCACGGCGGGTATATTTCAGGCCGGGCTGGGCGGGCTTGTCATCGCTGAGCGACATAAGTTCATAAAGCTGCATGTAGGCTGCAGCGCGATGCCGGCAGATAGCGCCTGCATTGCACGTGCAGGATGCCTGAAGCACTTCGGTGGAGTTGATTTTAACAAGAAAATTCCCATACTTATCGTTAACTGAAAATTCGTGCAGATGCTCCGACTCGATAAGCTGTGTGCACTGCCCGTTGAGGTACAGGCTTTGTCCCTGCCGGTAAATCAGATTGCCGGAAGAAGCGTCGGACGAGAGTTGGGACAGCAATTCTTTGATTGCCTTTTGTGTGGATTCGCTCATGATAATTTGTTCTTTGCGCAAAAGCTGACAAAGCTAAACAACTTCCGGTGGTGGAGAGTAGGATTGGAAATTTTATTTTAATTCATTAATTGATCGTTCAAATTTAACAAACTCAATCAGATAAACGGCAAAATAGATTTCTTGCCGCATGTGCGGCATCGAAATGACACGATGCTGCGGGCATAGGGGCGGAAGGTGCGGGCGCTGCGCGCCCGCACCTTCCGCCCAATCCTGAATTGCGCTTGTTATTTCGACTGGAAAATTTGCAGAGGGGAAGGAGAAATCTATAAAAATTTGCAATAACTTTGGAGCCTGAAAGTTCGGATATTTTCCACACCAAACCATGAGCAACACACCATCATCAGGGCAGCGCTTTGCCATCGTCGATATCGAAACCACTGGCACCAGCTACAAGGCGGGCAAGATTACCGAAGTGGCCATCATCATCCACGACGGGCGCACGATTGTGGATGAATTTACATCGCTTATCAACCCGGAACAAAAAATAGATTATCGCATCCAGCAGCTCACCGGCATCAGCGATCGCATGGTGGCGCAAGCGCCCAAATTTTATGAGGTGGCCCGTCAGATTGTCGAAATCACCGAGGACTGCATCTTTGTGGCACACAACGTTAGCTTCGACTACAACTTTATCCGGCAGGAGTTTATGAGCCTGGGCTACGACTACCAACGCGAAAAGCTGTGCACAGTAAAACTAAGCCGCAAGCTCATCCCCTTTCACAAATCCTATAGTCTGGGCAATATCTGCGCCGACCTGAACATCGAAAATCCACACCGCCACCGCGCCTATGGCGACGCCCGCGCCACTACCACGCTTTTCGAAATGCTGCTGAGCATCGACCCCAACCTTACCGGGCTGCCGCTGCAGGGATTGAGCAGCAGTCTGAAGCCGGAAGTGATTCGCGCATTGCCCGAAGCTTGCGGTGTGTATTACTTCCTCGACGACGAACACAATATTATATATGTGGGCAAAAGCAAGAATATCCACAGCCGCGTGTTGTCGCATCTTTCTAACTGCACCACCAAACGCGCGCTGGAGATGAAAAACAAAGTGGCGCACATCGACTACGAGCTTACCGGAAACGAACTGATAGCGCTGCTACTCGAATCGCATGAAATACACCGACATTTGCCCATCTACAACCGTGCACAGCGGCGCACCATGTTCAACTTCGGGTTGTTTACCGATCTCGACGACGATGGTTATCTCAATCTGAAACTTTGTAAACTCGACGATTGCGACGGCCAGGCGCCACTCACCACCTTCAACTCGATGCAGGCCGGCAAAAACTTCCTGTTTCAACTTTGCGAGGATTATCAGCTCTGCCAAAAGCTTTGCCATCTTTATCATACACATGGTTCCTGTTTTCAATATAAAATAAAGGAGTGTCGTGGCGCCTGTATTGGCGAGGAAACGCCCGACGGCTACAATGCGCGCGTGCAGCAGGTAATCGATCGGTACGAATATTCGCAACCGAGCTTTTTGCTGCTTGGCGACGGACGCACCGCCGAGGAATGCTCGGTGGTATGGGTAGAGCAGGGACGCTACCACGGCTTCGGCTTTGCCCCGCGCGACATCAACGGCTACGACCAGATCGGCTACCTGAAAGAAGCCGTAAAACCTTACACCGAAAACAAATACGTCCACTCCATTCTGCGCAGCCATCTCGAAAAATGTCCGACCCGCTCCATCATCACACTCTGCGACAGTGATTCGACAAATGATGATTTGTGATTTATTTGCACAAGCTCCAACAAACAATAAATCATCCGCCAGTGGTCGGAGTAAACAGTTCCAAATAAATCTCAATAGCCAAAATTCAATAACCAAACTGCTCCGTGGTTTGAGTTTTGGAATTTGGAATTTATTTGGGATTTGGGATT
>SABY01000060.1 GCA_009928785.1 Clostridia bacterium
AGTTGCCTGCCCCGACCCATCGGGGAAATCCCGAGAGCGCAGCGATTCGGGAAACAAACAACAAACAACTATTCCCCGCCTGCCTCGAATTGCTTCCGCACCAATTTCAGGTCAACTTCCGTAAAATCCTTTACCACTGGGTAGTCGCCACTGATCTCATCTGCCGCGTGTGTGCTGGCAATTGCGATAACTTTCATGTGAGCCTTTTGGGCGGCTTCCAGTCCGGCGAAAGAATCTTCAAAAACCAGACATTTTTCTGGGGCAAAGTCTAATTTTTTGGCGGTGATTTCAAAAATTTGCGGGTCGGGCTTGCCGCGTTGCGCCTCCTGCGCGCTGGTGAGGTGGAGAAAGTACGACGCCAGATTGGTTTCGCGCAGGGTAAACTCCACATTAATCTGTGGCGCTGAGCTGGCCACCGCCATCGGGATGTTGGCTGCCTGAGCACTTTTTAGAAAAACTTCTAGACCCGCCAATGGCTGCAGGCGATCCGTGGCGTACATCCGATACAGACGTTCTTTTTTCTCGATGAGAATCCGCAGTTCATGGTCGTCAACCTGGCGATCGAGTACGATGTTGAAAATCTCCTGGTTGGCACGCCCGAAGAGTTTGTTGCGAAATGTTTCGGGCGACATTTGCAAGCCCAGTTCATGCACGAAGTCTATCCAGGCTTTCTGATGCAACGCTGCGGTATCGGCAATTACACCATCCATATCAAAAATTAAAGCAAAATTAGTCATGGTATGTTTTTTTATTTGAATTAACACAGAAAAGCGCTCAAGGTTTTCATTTGAAGCCTTCAATTTTATTTGTGATCTGTATCGTTTCTGCTGGTTGCAAATTTCCCCGGCAAAAATTAAAACGATATTTGCATTTTAATTAAAAACAAAAGGAAAGGTTATGAATGTATTGGTAGAAATCTTGAAATACATATTACCGGCGCTGTTGGTGCTGCTGGCGGTTTATGTTCCGGTTGGATATTTCCTGCGCCAGGAGCGCTGGCATCGTACACGCGCTGACGCGGGTGAGCGAAAAAAAGAATGGATACAGATAAGTCTGCAGGCTTCTGAGCGGCTCATGCTTTTTCTGGAGCGTATCAATCCGGAGCATCTGGTGGTGCGCCTGGCCGGCGATTATTCTGATTCACTGTCGTTGCAGCAGGCGCTGTTGCAAAGCATCCGCGACGAATATGAACACAACCTGGTGCAGCAACTTTATGTGAGCGACGCTGCCTGGCAGGCCATAACCGACGCCCGGAACCAGGTGGTGCAACTGATAAACGAAGCCGCCCGGCAAACCGACCGACAGGCTCCGTCTCCGGAGTTGGCTGCAATGATTTTACAGGCTTGGATGCAGGTAAAAGTTGATCCGATAGCTTTCGCCATTAAAACTGTTAAAAATGATGTGCGGGAGATGATGGGGGCTGTGCAGGGTAAGTGAAGCAGATGGTTTATTTAAATTCCAAAGCTCAAAAAAACAATATCCAAATGAATTCCAAAAGTAAAATCCAAAAATCCAAACTTTTATGCATGTTTGAAATTTAGTTTTCCAGATTTATCTGCCATTTGGATTTTGGAATTTATGATTTGTATTTAGATTTTTCTTCTACACCTTTTTATCGCTTCCGTTTGGAGGATGGTTGTAGATTTTTCGCAATAGCGTATCATAGCGCCGGTATATCACCGCTCGTTTAAGTTTGAGCGTTTGAGAGAGGTAGCCCGATTGCGGTGTCCACTCTTCACACACCAGCCGAAAGCGCTTGATCTGTTCGTGGGCGCCCAACTGCTGGTTGGTTTTATCCACCTCCTTTTGCACACGGCTGATTACTTCGGGCAACCTCACAAGCTCCTGGTTGTCGCGGAAATGAATCTTGTGCTTCATAGCCCAGAAGTGCAGGTAGTTGAAGTTGGGCGAGATAAGGGCACTGGCAAATTTTTCGTTTTCGCCTACCACCATAATTTGCTCGATAAACGACGATTCTTTAAACATGTTCTCGATCAGTTGTGGCGCTACATATTTCCCCGACGAAAGTTTAAAAATTTCTTTTTTCCTGTCGGTAATCTTCAGGAATTTCCCTTCGTCGAGTACGCCAATGTCGCCGGTATGGAACCACCCATCCTCATCAATCACCTGGCTTGTGTATTCGGGATCGTTATAATAGCCCATCATCAGGTTGGGGCCTTTGGTAAGGATTTCGCCATCTTCGGCAATTTTCACTTCCACATTTTCGAGTACCGGCCCTACGGTTCCAAATTTCAGGTTGGGATACTGGGTATGGCTGACGGCTACTACAGGCGACGTTTCGGTAAGGCCATAACCTTCCATGATGCGCATGCCGGCGGCCCAGAAAAGCCGCGAGAGCCGGGGCTGCAGCGCCGAGCCTCCCGATACAATTATCTTTACGCTTCCACCCAGTGCTGCGCGCCATTTGCTATAGATCAGCCAATCGGCAATTTTTCGTTTTAATTCATAAACGAGTCCATTTTTTCCATTTAGCTCGTAGCGCAGTCCCAGGTTGAGCGCCCAGAAAAAAATGCCCTTTTTTATACCCGACAAATCTTTTCCTTTGGAAATGATGCGGTCGTAAATTTTTTCGAGTAGCCGTGGCACTGTATTGAAACCATCGGCGCGAATTTCTACCAGATCGGCGGTGATGGTTCCGAGGCCTTCGGCGTAATAAATACCAATGCCTTTGTATTGGAAATGGTAATTCATCATGCGTTCGTAGATATGGCATAGCGGTAGGAAGCTCAGCACTTTGTGTCGCTCGTCGAGGGGTTGCAGGCGCGCCGTGGCTATGAAGTTGCTTACAATATTGCGGTGCGAAAGCATCACACCTTTGGCCTGGCCGGTAGTGCCCGAAGTATAGATGAGTGTGGCCATATCTTCGGGGCTGATGCTTTGTTTGATTTGCTGTAGCTTTTCGCGATGTTTGCTTTCGTTGCCCAACCCTGTGTCGATAACATCCTGCCACGAAACAGCCTCTTCTATCCCGTTGAAGGTGTAAAGTTGGATTTCGCTGTCGATTGTGTCGAGCACTTTGCGAATCTTGTGGTAAAGCGTTTTATCGGAAATGATGGCCGCCTTTACGCCCGAATGGCTTAGGATGTGACGGTACTCGTCGCTGCTGATGGTGGGATAAATCGGAACATGCACCACGCCAAGCTGCATCATGCCCATGTCGGCAAAGTTCCACTCCGGCCGGTTGTTGCTGATGGTAGCTATCTTGTCGCCTTTCTGATACCCCAGCTCCATCAGTCCGTAGCTTACAAGATTCGACAGTCGGATGTATTCGATGTAGGTGTATTTTTTCCAAATGCCTTCTTGTTTGCCCGCCAGGACATCGGGGCGGCGAAAATGCTCAGCATAGCGGTCGAGCAGATCGAAGATGCGCGTTACTTCCATGCACTGGGTTTTTTTAATAAGTTGAAAAAAAAGAGGGCAAAGTTAAAAGAGTTTTTTTCTACGCTGTTTGTGTGTCCTCCTCCGGTCAAAAAATTAAAAAGGTTATTTTCGCCGCCACTATTTTTACTCATCAACTTACTTGTTATTGTTTTTCTACCTACTATTTTACTCATTTTGAATCAAAGGGGCGATTGTAAATTTTTTAAAAGGGGCAAGGTTTTTTTTCTTTTTTCTCTGGGTTTTGTCTTGATTTCCATGATTATTTCGGCGACAGCAAACGCCCAGGAGCGCGTGGGCATAAGCCTGAGCAACTATGGAGGCATCAACTCGGTGCACCTTAATCCATCGCAGCTTGTCAATAGCAAGTTGTATTATGATGTTAATCTTCTCTCGGCTGATATTTTTCTGCAAAACAACTTCATCTTCATCCATAATGCCGATTTTCGCTTGCGCGATATGCTCTCACGCAATCCGGTTTTTCCGACCAATGAAGTAAAAGGCGAGGGGCTGGATTATGACCCATCCGTTGAATTCATCGATGTTTTTGAGCAAACCGACTTTTATGGCCCGTCGTTTTCGATTGTTTTGGGAGGCCATGCGGTTGGGTTTTTTACACGCGCCGTCACCATGACACAGGTAAACCAGTTTCCGGGGTATCTGGGGACTTTGATTTATGAAGGCTTCGACGAAGATTCTTTGCATGGCATGCCACAACATGATGGCGAATTCGATTTTGCCAGCGTCGGCTGGGGCGAAATCGGATTGTCGTATGCCACTACTTTTTATAAATATAGATACAATCACTGGTCGGTGGGCAGCAACCTTCGCTGGCTGATGGGCTATTCGGGGGCTTATCTCCAAAATTATGATGCCGATTACACGGTGATAAATCAGGACCGCATCGACATTCGCAATCTGGATGCACGCATTGGCTACAGCCTGCCCTTGGATTACAACACCAACGACTTTCCTGCTCCGGGCAGTTTTTTTAAAGGACGGGGAATGGCGGCAGATGTAGGCATAACTTTTCGCCGAAACCGCGAGCTGCCCGACACCCGGAAAGCTCAAAAATATTGTGATGAAGCGTTTGAAGATTACATTTACAAAATAGGCGTTTCGCTGCTCGATCTGGGAGCCATTACTTTTACCGACAATGCCGCCGAGCAGTTTTTCAATAATGTTTCCGCCGACTGGGATCAGCTCGATACGCTGCAGTTCAGCAGCATCAACAGTTTAACGCATCAATTGAGTACAGTTTTTTATGGCGATTCGCTGGCCTCTTTTTCCAGCGACAGAATAAAGATAGGAATGCCCGCTGCCTTGAGTTTGCAAGCTGATTACAACTACCACCCCAACTGGTATCTTTCGGCGGTAGTGGTGGTGCCGCTGCAAACCAGTGCCTTTCAGTTGCGCAGGCCGGGACAGGCTATCGTAAATTTGCGCTACGAAACCTCCAAATTCGAGATGTCGCTGCCGGTATCGCTGTATGATTTTAAAAAATTGCGTGTGGGACTTGCTGCACGTTTGCACATGGTTACTATCGGCACCGACCACCTGGGAGGTTATTTTGGCGCAGGCGATTTTTACGGAATGGATTTCTATGTTGCCGTCAAATTTCACATCGAAAAAGGTTGGTGTGGGCGGTACAAGCCGCAAAGCGATTGCCGGTATCTGGATTTCTAATGCAACAAATAGTAATACTTAATTGAATTCCAATAAGCTTGTAAAAAGTATCAGGAAAAAGAGAAAACTTTTTTTCACAAAAATGATGAATACAAAAAAACACTATTTTTGCCGCGTTTTATCCAAAGTTCTTCTCTAAACATGGTGCGTGTAGCTCAGTAGGTTAGAGCATCGGATTGTGGTTCCGAGGGCCGTGGGTTCAAGTCCCATCATGCACCCCATTTTTTTTTTAAATGATGAGATGATCCCGCAAGGTGGCACTGCCTGGCGGGATTTTTTGTGCTCTTGCTTTATCATTCCCACCAACTAAATTCCGCTACTTTTGCTGATATTAAAAACATTGATTATCAAAATGAAAAACGCATATTTTTTCTTTTCTGTTTTCATCCTCTTTGCCACACAACTTCTCCTATCGTGCAGCCCCGATGAACGTGCGCAGCAATTGCAGATCAAAATTATCGAAACCAGCGATGTGCATGGCGCCATCATGCCCTACGATTTGGTAGAAGATAAAGCCACCAAATCTTCGCTGGCGCAGGTGCATGCTTTCGTAGAGCAGGAGCGGGCAAACAAAAATCAGGTGGTGGTTTTGCTCGACAACGGCGACATCCTGCAGGGCGATCCGATGGTTTACTTTTTTAATTACCAGCGCACCGACACCCTGCATCTGGTAGCTTCGGTGATGAACTACATGGGCTACGATGCCGGTACCGTGGGCAATCACGACATCGAGGCAGGGCATCCTGTGTATGACCGCCTGCGCGATGCCTTCGATTTCCCGTGGCTTGCTGCCAATGCCATCGACACAAAAAGCAAGAAGCCGTATTTCAAGCCATATACAATGTTGGAATATCAAGGTGTAAAAGTGGCCGTGCTGGGGCTGATTACGCCGGCCATTCCTAAATGGCTTCCGCCTGACATTTGGTCGGGCATGGAGTTTCAGGATATGATCGAATCGGCCAAATATTGGGTGGAGGTGATAAAAAAGACAGAAAATCCTGACCTGCTGATTGGGCTGTTTCATGCTGGTGTGGACTATACCTACGCCCAGCAGCAGGCCGAGACCCCGATGAATGAAAATGCTTCGCGACTGGTAGCCGAGCAGGTGCCCGGCTTTGATGTGGTATTTGTGGGACACGACCACGAAGGATGGAATGAACAGATCGACAACTGGGCCGGCCATAAAGTTTTGCTGCTTGGTACCACCAGCCGTGCTCGCGATGTGGCCATGGCGTCTGTCGATTTGCAACTCAGCAAGGCCACCAATCATTATCAAAAAACCATTACCGGTGAAATAGTGGAAATGGCTGACATTGTTCCTGATTCAGCTTTTATCCAAAAATTTTCGCCTGCTTTCCGGCAGGTGCAAAAATATGTGGCGGAGCCATTAGGAACCATCTCCCAAACCATCTCCTCGCGTGAATCATTTTTTGGCGATGCCGCTTTTACGGATTTGATACATCAGGCGCAGCTTGAGCAAGGTGAGGCTGAGATTTCTTTTACAGCACCACTGACGATGGACCGGCAACTGGAAGCCGGGCCAATATATGTGCGCGATCTGTTTAAATTGTATCGTTTCGAAAACCTGCTTTACACCATGAAGCTCGGCGGACAGGAGATTAAAGATTACCTCGAATACAGCGCCGGCTTGTGGTTTGCCACCATGACCAGCCCCAATGATCATCTCCTGCTTTTTGCTACCGACTCAACCGGAGCCATCATTACCCGCAACGGAAAAGCCCGCCTCAAAAACCCATTCTACAACCTCGACGATGCCGAAGGAATCATCTATACCATAGATGTGCGCCGGCCTGTTGGCACACGTATCGACATTATTTCGCTGGCTGACGGCGCTCCTTTCGATCTCAACAAAACCTATCGCGTGGCCGTAAATTCCTATCGCGGCAACGGCGGTGGCGGACACCTTACTGCAGGAGCACGCATTCCGCAGGAACTTTTGCAGGATCGCATTCTGCAATCTACCGAAAAAGATTTTAGGTTTTATCTGATGCAATGGATCAGAGAAAATGAATTCGTGGAGCCGAGGGTGACCAATAACTGGAAAATTGTACCCGAAAGTTGGGCGGAAAATGCTAAAAAAACGGATCAAAAAATGCTTTTTGAAGATGCGAAATAAGAGCTTTTTTTGAGGCTGTTTCCGTTAACATTTCCTTACAGGACAATGCTTTGGGAGTTTGTGCAGTTATCTTTGCAACCATCAAAAAAACAACATCCCGACCCATGGAAATGAAAATAAGTTTCGAAGGAAAGAAAAAAGTCAATGCCGAATTTAACGGACAAATTATCTCCACCGACCAACCTTTGCAAGCCGGCGGCGACGGTACCGCTCCGGCACCTTTCACGCTTTTTTTGGCTTCCATCGGTACCTGCGCCGGAATTTATGTAAAATCATTTTGCGAACAACGCAACATCCCTACCGAAAAAATTACCATTTCACAAAAAATGAACTACAACTACAAAACGCGACTAATCGACCACATAGAGTTAAAGGTGCACCTTCCGATGGACTTCCCCGAAAAATATAAGTCGGCCATCATCAACGCGGTGAATCTGTGCGCTGTGAAAGAACATCTCAAAAATCCACCCGTAATAGAAACAGTAACGGAGATGGACGCATAAAATAAAGCCCTGCACCTTGCGCAGGGTTTTTTGTTTCGCTGCCGCGAAAAGAGTTACTTTCGCACATCTAAAAACAAAAATCTTGAACGAAAACGATAATCTTATTTACGGCACCCGTCCGGTGATCGAAAGCCTGAAAGCAGGAAAAGAGTTCGACAAAATTTTTATCCAGAAAGGTTTGCGAAGCGAGCAAGTGGCCGAGTTGTATCAGCTCATCAAAACATACGACGCGCCGTTTCAGCATGTGCCCATAGAAAAGCTCAATCGCCTCACACGCAAAAACCATCAGGGGGTAGTAGGTTTTGTGTCGGTAGTAACCTACCAGCCCATCGAAGAAGTGGTGCAAAGGATTTATGAGCGGAGCGAAACGCCACTGCTTGTAGTGCTCGATGGCGTAACGGATGTTAGGAATTTTGGTGCCATAGTGCGCACTGCCGAATGTGCCGGCGCTCATGCCATACTTTTCCCAACACAAGGCTCGGCGCAGCTCAATGCCGATACCATGAAAACCTCTGCCGGCGCCTTGAACCATCTGGCAATTTGCCGTACCAAAAACCTCAACCAGGCGCTCGACTATTTGCAGCAGTCGGGAATACAGTTGGTGGCCGCCACCGAAAAAGCCGAAAAGCTGTTGTATGAAGCCGACTATACGGTTCCCACAGCACTGCTGATGGGATCGGAAGAAAGCGGTATTTCGCCGGCTTATCTGCACAAAGCCAATCATCAGGTGCATATTCCTATGCTGGGACGTACGGAATCGCTGAACGTTTCGGTTGCCGCCGGCGTGTTGCTTTATGAGGCTGTTCGCCAAAGAAAAAACATTGCGCAAAGCTGATAGCCATGCCCTTTTGCCTGCAACATTTTCCGCTGTTTGTGGTTTAAACTGGCATTGTATTGCATTCAATTATTAATCATCATCAAAATATAGAAATATTATGAACACCAATCTGAAAAGCCTGAAGCCTGAAGCGCTTTGGCGTCATTTTGAAACGCTGACGCAAATACCGCGTCCCTCACGCAAAGAAGCCCGCATCATTGATGTGGTGAAGAAATTTGGCGAAAGCCTGGGACTGGAAACCATCGTTGATGAAGTAGGCAACGTGATCATCAAAAAGCCTGCAACCAAAGGCATGGAAGACCGCAAGGGTGTGGTTTTGCAAGGTCACCTCGACATGGTGCCGCAAGCCAACAGCGATAAAGATTTTAATTTTGAAACCGATCCTATCCAGGCCTATATTGACGGTGAATGGGTAACTGCCGATGGCACTACCCTGGGCGCCGACAACGGTATGGGTGTGGCTGCTGCCATGGCAGTGCTCGAAAGCAAAGAATTGGTGCATGGCCCCATAGAAGCGCTTTTTACTATCGACGAAGAAACCGGCATGACAGGGGCTTTTGGCTTAAAACCCGGCCTGCTCGACGGAGAGATTCTACTCAACCTGGATTCAGAAGACGAAGGCGAACTTTACATCGGCTGCGCCGGCGGCATCAACGCTACTTCACGGCTCAAGTACAAAGCTGTGCCTGCCCCCGAAGATTGTGAGGCTTACAAAATTACCATTTCGGGTCTTAAAGGTGGCCACTCCGGTATCGACATCCCTTTGTATCGCGGCAACGCCAACAAGATTATGTTTAGATTAATGCGTAAAGCTGCCATCGATTATGGTTTGCGCATTGCAGAAATGGAAGGCGGCAGCCTGCGCAATGCCATTCCGCGTGAGGCAACAGCCGTTGTTACCATTGCGAAAAGCAAAAAAGCAGACTTTGAAAACTTTGTAAGAGATTTTGAAAAAACGCTGCAAAACGAATATGCTACCGCCGACCCCGGACTGAAAATTACATTAACCGGCGCCGACATGCCCAAAGAAGTAATGAATGAGCAGGCGCAGCGTTCCTTTGTTAATGCCATCAACGCCTGCCCCAATGGCGTGGTGCGTATGAGCAGCGATATGGAAGGGCTGGTAGAAACATCGACCAACCTGGCCGTGGTGACTGTGAAAAATGGTACCGCCGAAGCATTGAGCTTGCTGCGTAGCTCTGTCGATTCATCCAAAATCGCGCTCTGCGAGGTAGTGGAAAGCGTATTTGATTTGGCTGGCGCCGAAACCAATCTCGACGGCGATTATCCGGGCTGGAAACCCAACCCCAACTCAGCGATACTTAAAGAGATGAAGGAAGTGTATAAAAACAAGTTTGGTAAAATTCCGGAAATAAAGGCCATCCACGCTGGCCTGGAGTGCGGGCTTCTCGGCGGGGTTTATCCAAAGTTCGACATGATTTCGTTTGGGCCAACCATTCGTTATCCCCACTCACCCGACGAAAAGGTAAATATTGAATCCGTACAAAAATTCTGGGATTATCTGGTGGAAACGCTTCGTCACATACCAAAGAGATAGATTTTTATTAAAATACCTGCCGCAGAACCAGAAACGCGATACATTGCGTTTCTGCTGCCGGCGGAATATGTTAGAAAAAAAAATTGCTGCAAAAGATTTGGTTATTAAAAAAATGATTCTACTTTTGCACGCTCAAAAAACACAGGAACTATGAGTAAGAGAACATACCAACCATCGAGACGTAAGAGAGTTAACAAGCACGGCTTTCGGGCGCGCATGTCGTCAAAAAATGGCCGTAGAGTACTGGCCAGCCGCAGAGCCAAGGGCAGAAAAAGATTAACGGTTTCTGACGAAAGATAGACTATTTGCAGCAACAGCATAAATGCGTTAACGCGTTAAAAAGAAGATAGCACACAGAGGTTATCTTCTTTTTTTATGCCCGCAAGCGATCAAAAAAAGCATTTCATAATTTCAATAGTAATAACTTCGCGCGCTGGTAGTTTACCATTTGATGTTTTAATACAGAAGATAACACAATCCAATATGCCCAGATTACTTGTCATCATATTCTTTTTTGTCGCGGCCTACTACCTGCTAAGCAAATACGTGTTTCCGTACCTGGTAAGACGATTTATCCGCAAAACACAGGAGCGTTTTTCGCAGCAGTTTACACAGCAGCAGCCCCCTCGGCAAAGCCGCAAAGAGGGCGACGTGGAGGTAAAATATGTACCTCCCGAAGCCGTGACCCCGCAATACAATCCTGATAGCACCGAGGATGTGGACTTTGAGGAAATAAAAGAATAATAGTTAAGCTCATAAATCTTTAATAATAATGCCGATGAACAATTTTGAGATGAAAAATTTGTGGCCTTACCTGGCAGCCATTGTTGCATTTGTAGCGCTAACGCTCATTTATTTCTCACCACTGCTCGAAGGGCAAAAGCTGCGACAGTCAGACACGGACCATTGGCGCGGCATGTCGAAAGAAATTGTGGATTATCGTGCTGAAACTGGCCAGGAACCGCTATGGACCAACAGCATGTTTGGCGGCATGCCGGCGTATCAAATCTCGGCCATTTACAAAGGAACCTATCTCAAGTTTGTAGATAAAATATTAAAATTGGGATTGCCACATCCGGCCAGTCTGGTGTTTTTGTACTTCCTCGGCTTTTTTATTCTGTTATTAATATTGCGGGTCAATCCCTGGCTGGCAGTACTTGGCTCGATAGGGTTTGCTTTCTCGTCCTATTTTTTTATCATTCTCGATGCCGGTCATAATAGTAAGGCGCACGCCATCGGCTATATGGCGCCGGTGCTGGGCGGCATCATTCTGGCCTACCGCGGAAAATATCTTTGGGGAGCTGCACTTACAGCTCTGTTTTTAGGTTTAGAACTTTCGGCCAACCACCTGCAGATAACCTATTACCTGGCGCTTATTGTTTTTATTTTTGTAATCGTACAGGCGGTTGATAGCTTTCGCAAAAAAATGCTGCCGGGTTTCGTAAAAGCATCAGCGGTATTGTTGGTGGCTGCTTTGCTGGCGGTAGCAGCCAATCTGCCCAACATCTGGGCTACCTGGGAATATGGCAAATACACCATCCGCGGCGCTACCGAGCTTACCAGTGAGCAGGAAAATCGCACCTCCGGCCTCGACATCGACTATGCCACGCAATGGAGTTACGGACGCGCTGAAACATTTACATTGCTGATGGCCAACTTTATGGGCGGCGCTTCTGGCGCGCATCCCGACGAAAACTCAGCCACTTTTGACGAATTGAAAAAAGTACTGCCGGCACAACAGGCTACCGCTTATCTTCCATACTTCTCTTTATACTGGGGCAGTCAGCCTTTTACCTCCGGCCCTGTATATGCCGGCGCCATTATGATTTTCCTTTTCGTACTTGGATTGCTGGTGGTGCCAGGAAAGTATAAGTGGTGGCTCCTTGCCGCTACAGTACTTTCGATATTGCTGGCCTGGGGTAAGAATTTCATGCCCTTCACCGAATTTTTTCTGCATTACATGCCAGGCTACAACAAATTCAGAGCAGTATCGATGACGTTGGTAATTGCAGAGCTTACCATTCCGCTGCTGGGTGTTTTGGCACTTTCGGCCATTTTTGATAAAAATATGGATCGTAAACGGGCGATGAAACAGTTATTTGTTGCAACCGGAATCACGGGTGGCCTGTTACTTCTTTTATTAATAATAGGTGGCAATGCTTTTAGTTTTTCGTCGGCTGGGGATGCGCGTCTTGTAGAAGCCGGTTTTCCGGTAAGCCTTATCGAGGCGTTGCATGTTGATCGCGCCGCGTTAATGCGCGCCGAAGCGCTGCGCTCGTTGCTTTTCATTTTGTTAGCAGCCGCAATGATATGGCTGGCATTAGCCAAAAAGATGAAAGCACAATTTGCTTTTATCGGATTGATCCTGTTGGTAACCATCGACATGTGGACGGTAAATAAGCGCTATCTGAATGACGAAAATTTTGATGCCGCCCGCAAAATAGAAGTTCCTTACACTGCCACGCAAGCCGACAAGCAGATATTGGCCGACAAAACCCCCGGCTTCAGAGTGCTCAACCAAACGGTGAGCACCTTCAACGATGCCAACACATCTTATTTTCATAAATCGATTGGTGGCTACCACGGCGCCAAGCTAAGGCGCTATCAGGAGTTGATAGATGCGCATATTTCCAAAGGCAACATGAAAGTGCTCGATATGCTCAACACGCGCTATTTTATCGTCGCCGATCAAAACAAAGCGCCCGCGGCACGGCTCAATCCCGGTGCGCTGGGAAACGCCTGGATTGTGGGTAAATACCGGTTGGTTGATAATGCCGATGCCGAGATTGCCGCCCTCAACAATTTCGATCCTGCCACCGAGGCCATCATCGACCGGCAATTTGCTAATCAGTTGCAAGATTATCGATCAGGCAGCGATTCGGCGGCAGCGATCAAACTTACCAGCTATGCACCCAACGAGTTGCACTATTCGTTTTCGTCAGCAAAAGATGAGCTGGTCGTTTTTTCGGAAATCTATTACGACAAAGGTTGGAATGTTTATGTAGATGACAAGCCGATGCCT
Organism: Clostridia bacterium; assembly: GCA_009928785.1. GTDB lineage: Bacteria > Bacteroidota > Bacteroidia > Bacteroidales > 4484-276 > SABY01. The sequence continues at coordinate 13,144 of SABY01000060.1, forward strand.
TATTTGCGCGCCAACTATGTGTTGCGTGGCATGGTGGTACCTTCTGGTCAGCACGAGATCGTCTGGAAGTTTGAGCCGGCGGTTTATCATACGGGCGGCCTGGTGGCTGCTATCTTTTCGATAATAATCCTGCTCGGATTTTTTGCAGCACTTGGCAACGAAATGTCGGGCCGTGGCAAGATTAAAACTTCCTGATGTATGTCGCGTCGCGTTCTCATCATCACCTACTACTGGCCACCATCGGGTGGCGCCGGTGTGCAGCGGTGGCTTAAATTTGCAAAATACCTGACCGATTTTGGCTGGGAGCCTGTGATTTACACACCCGAAAATCCGGAAGTTCCGGTGTACGATGCTTCCCTTTTAAAAGATGTAAATCCCAAAATTACGGTGCTCACCACAAAAGTGTGGGAGCCTTATCAATATTATAAAAGGCTACTTCGGCTTGATAAAAACGAGGGCATCAATTCATCGTTTGTAAGCGAAAGCAAAAAGCCAAAGCGTCTGGAAGGCTTGGCTGTATGGATTCGTGGCAACTTTTTTATTCCCGACGCGCGTCGTTTTTGGATTAAACCTTCCATAAAATATCTCACCCGTTATCTGCGTAAAAACCCGGTTGACGCCATTGTTTCTACAGGGCCGCCGCATTCGATGCATCTTATTGCGCACAAGTTGCAACAAAAGTTGGGCATTCCGTGGCTGGCCGATTTCAGAGACCCATGGACCAACATCGATTTTTATCACCAGCTCAAACTTACGCGTACTGCCGATCGAAGGCACCACAGGCTCGAAAAGCTTGTTTTGACCACGGCTGACGAAGTGGTGGTGATTTCTGATGGGATGGAAAAAGATTTTGCCCGCATGGTCGATCGCTCCTATCAGGTGATTAACAATGGTTATGATGCGGAGGATTTGCCTGCCGGGAATCCAGACTTGGATCATAAATTTTCGGTAGCGCACATTGGCACGCTGGCAAAATCGCGCAACCCTGAAATGCTGTGGGAAGTATTGGGTGAGCTGGTACAACGGTACGAAACCTTTGCCGAAGCACTCGAGATAAAGCTGATAGGGAAGGTAGATTATTTTGTAAAAGAATCACTGCGCTTGTACGGGCTGGAGCCTTACGTTGTAAGTTTGCCCTATCTCGATCACGATCAGGTGGTGGCGCAGCAGCAGCGGGCGCAGGTTTTGTTATTGCTTATTAATAATACGCCCAATGCCCGGATGATTCTCACCGGAAAACTCTTTGAATATATGGCGGCGCGCAGGCCAATTGTATGCATCGGTCCTACTGATGGCGACGCGGCAAAAATTCTTCTGGAAACCAGTTGTGGCGAAACATTCGACTTTGGCGATAGCACGCATCTGAAAAAGCAGGTGCTTACGCTTTTCGATCGTTACATTCAAAACGAAAATCATTGCACCCATGCCGACATTTCAAAATACAGCCGCCGGGAGCTTACCGCAAAGCTTGCCAAAGTAATGCAGGAGCTGGTGACTGGGAGAAAGTAGAAAGTAGAAAGCCTGAAGTTATCCTTCGTGTTAATTAGCCTAATTCGCATAAATTCGTGGAGGTTTTAATGTCCGCGAATTGTCGCGAATTTTGCCAATTTTCGCTAATTCTATTTTTGGAAATATTTAGTGTCTGTCTTTAATGTTAGGTTTATTGAGGAAATCCATAGCCCAGGCATTTATGGGATTGAAATGCAGGGTTGTCAATTCCCCGCCCCTCGCTGGGATTGCCGAAGGCAATCCCAGCGAGGGGCGGAGAAACAAATGACAAATCAATTATTCTATTTTGTTGCGCATGAAACTGGTTTGGCATTGTTTACACCGACTACTGGCGATTGTTTTATTATAGTTTGGAATTTGTTGGCCAAATTTCTTTGTTTTTTAACAGAAATTAATACATTTGTTGGCGAATACGAACCAACAAACCAGAAACCCCACATGTATCCCAGGTCAGTAATTTCTGTTGTAATAGTGCTGCTGCTGTTTATTTTTCAGTTGCATGCGCAGGAGGTTCATTTCAGTCAGTTTTACAACAATCCGTTGCTGTTCAATCCTGCACTTGCCGGCCATTTTGATGGTAGCTTGCGACTGGGCGCAGCTTATCGCAATCAGGGTGCAGCCATCTCGGTGCCTTACACCACCTACGCTGCATGGGGGGATGCGCATCTGGAGCCGGAACGACTACAGCGCAGCGCCATCGGAACAGGTTTGCATCTTTACAACGACAACGCCGGCGATGGCGGCCTGAGCACAACTTCCGGAACTTTTGCCGCTTCTTATATCCGGAGTTTTAATGGCGACAATACTGTTAAGGCTGCGCTGGGATTCTCTATTGGGATTCTCAATCGGAAAATCAATTTCTCCAAACTTATTTTTGATAACCAATGGAACGGAACGGTTTTCGATCCCAACGTGGCCAGCGGCGAACCGTTTACCTCAAGCTCTATCTTTGCCCCCGATTTTAATTTTGGCGGTGTGGTTTGTTGGAAGATCAACGAGAAAATTAACACCAATATCGGGCTGGCGATGCACCACATCAACCGGCCGAAGCTTACTTTTTATGATGATGAAAACCGGTTGGAGCAAAAAATAGTAGCCCACGCCCAGGTATTTGTGCAATTGGACGAAGTATTTGAGATTCGTCCAGCGGTATTTTTTGCAACCCAGCAGGGTGCGAATGAATTGTTGGCGGGTGCCGATTTGTTTATCCACCGTGGCGATGTTGCACTCATTGCCGGACTTTGGTACCGCCTGGAGCGTGATATTATTCCGAGCGTGGGAATTAACATCAATGGATTGGTCGTCCAATTCAGCTACGACGTGAATGTTTCCAGGCTGCACCTGGCATCCAATTACCGCGGCGGAATGGAGATTACTTTAATAAAAACTTTAACTTTGACCGCCAACAAAAATGCGTGCCATGGATTTTAATACGCCGATAGTTTGCACAAAAAAGTTGCAGCGCCTCCTGGCGGGTTTGCTGATGACGTTGCTATTCCTTATCAGCAACACCTCACTTTATGCCGACGAATACTATTGGGTGGGAGGCAACGGCGTATGGAGCGACATCAATCATTGGGCTACCAGCAGTGGCGGAAGCGTGTTGCACATCCAGGCACCTACCGCTGTTGACAATGTTTTCTTCGATGCCAACTCATTTCCATCGGGTGGCGCCACCGTTGTTATCAACCAAAAAAATGCTGTTTGCCTCGACATGTTATGGCTTAATGTGCAGCACATGCCTGTAATAGATGGCACCGACACTACAAGTTTACGAATATACGGATCGCTGCAACTGGCTGCGGGCATGAGTATGTTGTATGCCGGAATCGTTTACATGGAAGCTACTTCTCCCGGAAAGACGATAAAAACTGCAGGGCATCAGTTGAATTGTGATATGGTGATGCAGGGCAGCGGTGGCGGATGGGAACTCACCGACGATTATCATTCCATTGGTAATGTAAGCCTCCTGAGAGGGAGTTTTAAAACGAATAATTTTCTCTTTGATATTAATAATTTTCAATCTTCAACTACCGAATTGCGCTCAGTTCTTTTGGGCACATCCACGGTGAAAGTTTACGATTGGTCGATAAATGGTACCAACCTGACGCTCGACGCGGCACAATCGACATTTAGCGTAAGCAACAGCCTGACGACCCTTGAGGGAGGAAGATTTATTTATAACAATGCTTTTTTTACTGGCATGGCAGGGTCGCTGGCCAGCAGTGAAGCTACCACCGTTTTTAATTTGGTGACCTTTAATGATGGTTCCGTGTCGGGGCAGCATGTGATAGATAGTTTGCTCTTTGCCGGCAGCGGCATCATTAGCGGAAGCGATACGATAAATTATATCGAAATTGCTGGCTTAGGTCAGGTGGAGGTTGGGGAGCATCACATAAATTTTTTGATTTGTGAAGATGCCTGCAAGATTTCCGGGAGCAGTTTTATCGATACACTTTTCGTGGAGCAGGATGCGAGGATATTAGAATCCAATGTGATTGGGTATGCCAATCTTAATGCAACAGCTACTATCGTGGGCACCAACATCATCGATACACTCGTCATTGCAAAACAAGCCGCCATTGTTGGCAGCAATACATTTATGGATGTAGTGCTGGGTGATGATGGCTTTATTACAGGTGCAAATAATTTTGATGATTTGTTGCTTACTGCCGGGCGCACCTATACTTTGGGATCGCATTCCACGCAAACCATTCATAGCTCGCTTACCGCGCCGGCAACCTGCTATGCGCCCATCCGTATGCTCACCGATACCAACGGCGTGCAGGCAACACTTACCAAATATAATGGCGCTTTTGTGAGCGAGTACCTCTCCTTGCGCGATATTAACGCTGCGGGCGATATTCCGTTTGTGGCAGCACATTCCGTGGATCGTGGTAATAATACCAATTGGAACATCCAAACTACGGCGCCCAAAGATTTGTATTGGGTAAATGGTAGCGGCCAATGGAGCGACCCGACGCATTGGGATTTGTCCTCCGGTGGGCCGGGAGGGGAGTGCCCGCCTACGGAAATCGACAACGCCTGGTTCGACGAAAACTCTTTCCCCGTGTCGGGACAAGAAGTCTTTATCGATGTTAGAAATGCTGTGTGTAATGATATGAACTGGGAAAACATGGCTGTGAATAATGTGTCGTTGAAAGGCTCCGGTGAGAACAATATGCGCATCAACGGCTCGCTGTTTTTTCATCCTAATGTTCATAATCAGTTTCCTGGTCAATTTTTCTTTGAAGCCGTCGATGCAGGAAACATCATTCGCTCGAGCGGTAATAAGTACAATACAAACGCTTGGTTTGAGGGGCGCAACGGGCACTGGAGCCTGGAAGATGATTTTGAGGCGGTGCTTACGGTTTTTTTCAAGCTGGGGGGCATCGATACCCATGGAAACAAGGTTACTTGCCAAAAGTTTCTTTCGCCTGATACTACCACGCGCCAGCTTAATCTGCGAACCTCGCGGGTGAAATTTTTTGGCCAGGGTACCCGTGTGTGGGAGATGTGCAGCCAAAACCTTAGCCTGCAGGCCGATTCATCATTGCTGCAGGCCGCGAATCAGGGCGCACAGATATTCTCATTTGGCCCCTTTGATCTTACCTACAACAATGTGGAATTTCTCGACAGAAACTCAACGCTCAAACAACTGGGCGTGTATTGCCAATACAATCTGGTGACTTTTTTTGAGAAAAGAGGTAAAGTGACGGGCGATTGCAAAATTGATACACTGACCTGCTATGAGCAATTCAGCAAAATTTACGACAGCGATTCCATCCGCGCAGCCATCTTCTGGGCCGACAGCACACTGATACAAGGCGGCAAACACCAGATCGACATCGCTTATTTTTATGGCGATGCTACCGTGCGTGGCAACAACACCATCGACACGGCGCTCTTTTATAAAAGCGCCATCATTCGCGATACCAATATTTTTGATACTGCCATTGTTTACAACAAAACCTATCTGCATGGCACCAACATTTTCAGGACAGCCACACTGCTGGGTGATGGTTTCATGAATGGCAGTCATGTGTTTGATGATCTCACCCTTACCAAAACCAGGGCATATTATTTTGAAAATGGCAAAACCCAAACTATCCACAACAATCTAAATTTGCATGGCGCCTGTACCGGCCCCATCATCTTGCAGTCCGACGACAATACCCTGCAGGCTACTTTGCACAAGACCAATGGCGGCGTAACGGGCGAATATTTATCGCTGCGCGATATCAAAGCCGAAGGCGGAGACTTGCCTTTTGTGGCCAACAACTCCGTGGATTTGGGCAACAACAGCGGCTGGGAAATCAACACCGCCGATGCGCTGGCGCTCTATTGGGTGGGAGGCAGCGGCCAGTGGAGCGATTCGCTGCATTGGGCCGGCACATCGGGAGGCGCCGGTGGCTACTGTATTCCGACGCCCATGGACGATGTGTTTTTTGATGAAAATTCATTTTTTCAAAATACTGATTCGGTGTGGATAGACATGGGCAACGCCACCTGTCACAGCATGAGCTGGCACGGCGCCCTGCCCGGTGCTGAGCTGCAAGGCCCCGATACCAACAACCTGCGCATTTATGGGTCGCTTACGCTAAATGCGGATATATTTTTTGAATTTCAGGGAGCTTTATTTTTTGAAACCACAGAGCCAGATCATTCAATACAGTCGTTTGGTGTAAATATTAAAAGCCCCATAACTTTCCAGGGTATTGGCGGAGAGTGGCTGCTGAAAGATGCGTTGCACAGTTTGGATGGCATCACCTTTAAACACGGTAAGCTGGATTTGGATGGTAATGATTTGGTTTGTAAATTTTTTAATTCAAATTTTACTACCCTGCGAACTTTAAAAATTCTGGGTGCTACTGTTCGCGTATTGGCAACCAGCCAAAATGCGTGGCATCTGAATCTCAAGAATCTTGACTTTGAGGGTGCTGGTTCCAAAATTACTTCTCTTAGCAACAATGGGTTGGTAAGAACCGAAGGAACCGGCGATATCGTTTATAACAAAATTGAATTTAAAGGCGGAAGTTCACGCATTTACACCATCGATTCGCGGGCTTATTACCACCATATCATCTTCGACAACAGCGGTGAAGTGCATGGTAATTGCACAATCGACACCTTGCTGATTGAAGGATCGGGAAGTATTTACGACGCTGACACCATCGACTTTGCACATATTCGCGGCAGCAAAGGTACGCTTGCGCGTAGCAGTCATGTTATTCAAACAATTCTCTTCGATCACGAGGCAGAAATTAACGGCAACAACAGCATCGATTCCACCATAATTTTTGGCGCCGGCACCATCAGCGGAGAAAATACCATCAACAAATCGCTTATCATTGGCGGAAAAGCTGTGATTGGCGGCACCAACGATTTTGGGCACACCACGCTCATGAGCAATGGCCAGATAAGCGGAACCAATGATTTCAGATCGTTAAAACTTACACCCGGCAACCTGTATGAGTTGGAGGAAGCCAAAACACAAACCATTACCGAGAACTTTTATGTTCGTGGCAACAATTGTTTTCCCATAACGCTGCGTTCGCAGAAACAGGGCGAGCAGGCAGTAGTTTCAGTGCCCTCGCCGGTGATTGTAAGCGGCGACTACATCGAAATACGCGATGTGCTTGCCACAGGCGGCGCTGATTTTTATGCCGGATTTTTTAGTACAGATATTTCCAATAACGAGGGCTGGCTCTTTGCCAATGCGCCCGGCTACATCTATGGTTTTGCTTCCGACACCACCGTTTGTGAATCGGATATTTCGATAATCAGCACAAGCAATTTCAATCCTGACGCCCACAGCTCTTTCCTGTGGCACGACGGAAGTACTGCTCCCGAATATGTGGTAAAACCCGCCGACACGCTGGTGTGGGTAACGGTATTCTACGCCGACGACTGCGCCTATACCGATAGTTTGCCCATTCACTGGCTTCCTTCTCCCTTTGTAAAACTGGGCGACGACATTGTTTTGTGTGGCCAGGATACACTTTATCCGCTGCAACACAGCGAAAATGTAAGCTACGAATGGTTCGACGGATCGACTAAGCCCTACATTCTGACCAGCGCCACCGGGAAATACGCTTTGACCGTCACCAACGAATACGGCTGCACTGCCACCGATGAACTTTTCGTGGAAGTGATTCCCGCGCCCATTGTCGATCTTGGCGCCGACACGATGCTGCGTGCCGGCGAGCAGATTTTGCTGGATGCCGGCAATCCGGATGCGTTTCATTATTGGTCAAGCGGCGATACCACACAAAGCATAACGGTGAAAAACGAAGGCATTTACTGGGTGCAGGTTTCGCTGGGCGGATGCATGAGTGCTGATACAATAAATATTGGAGAATACCCGCCTTGCACGTTGGTGGTTCCTACCGCTTTTTCGCCCAATGGCGACGGGCAAAACGACGTGCTGTATGTGCGTGGCTACAACTTTACTGAATTTGAGCTAATGATATTTAATCGCTGGGGCGAAACGGTCTTTACTACGCGCGAAGTTTCCAAAGGTTGGGACGGAACTTTCCGGGGCGAACCTCAGGCAGTGGATGCTTATCAATATCTTTTGCGCGGCAAATGCATCGACGGGCAAATCACTACCAGCAAAGGAACCATCACTTTATTGCGATAAGCCTATGCGACGATTTTTATTAATACTACTTATCGTAATTATCCATCTGAGCCTGGCAGCCCAGAAAGAAGCCAACATTTGGTACTTTGGTGGTTATGCCGGAATGGATTTTTCTGATGGCGATCCGGTGGCACTGACCAACAGTAGTATGTCGCAATACGAGGGTTGTGCAACGATTTCGAATGCTGCGGGCGAACTGTTGTTTTATACAGATGGGATGACCGTGTGGAATCGCAATCATTCCGTCATGCAAAATGGCAGCGGACTTATGGGGCACCCTTCCTCTACACAATCCGGCATTATTGTTCCCTGGCCACTAAGCAATTCCAAATATTTTATCTTCACGGTGCCTGCGGAGATTGGCACTTCCGGTTTGCGATATTCGATTGTGGATATGGATATGGACAATGGTATGGGAGCGATTACTTCTGAAAAAAATATTTTTTTAATCAGCCCAACCATGGAGAAGGTCACGGGGGTGCGTCATGTGAATGGAATAGATGTGTGGTTGATAACAAGGTTGTGGAATACTGATAAATTTTATGCTTATCTGATTACGGCTGATGGTCTTCAGACCACAGCGGTAATTTCGAGCGTAGGAGTATATCAGGGTACGCCCGATGGCGACGTGCACGGATCATTGAAAGTTTCGCCCAACGGAAAAAAAATTGCGATGGTCAACCGCGGAATACAGTCGTTCGAGCTTTTCGATTTTGATAATAGTAGCGGTGTAGTTTCTAATGCTATTGCTTTTCCTTCCAAATACCAGCAGGTGTATGGCCTTGAATTTTCACCCGATTGTTCCAAACTTTATATCGGAAAGTATGGCACCAACTCCAGGATATTCCAGTTTGATTTGAATGCCGGCAGCGCACAAGCCATCATCGAATCAGAAGTGCAGGTGGGAACTGTGAGTAATATCCATTTAGGAGCGTTACAACTTGCGCCGGATCAAAAAATTTATGTTTCAAAGCACGACAATCTTTATGGGGATAATTATTTAGGCGTGATAAACTCGCCAAATGTAGCAGGCATCCAGTGTAATTTTGTGGAAGATGGTTTTTATCTGGCTGGTAAAAAATGCTACTGGGGTTTGCCCAATTTTCTGCAAAATTATTTTCTGGCAGATTTCAGTTATCAACCCACATGCTTTGGTGATACAACTGGATTTTTGATTAGCGATGTGTCAAATATTGTTTCCGTTTTGTGGGATTTTGGTGATCCTGCCAGCGGTGCCGGCAATACTTCTGCACAACTCAACCCGGTACATGTGTTCTCCGCGCCGGGAGATTACACGGTTACTTTAACAATTCAGTATCCCGACAATCAGTACGTTGCCACCCATCAGGTAACCATTCACCCGTCGCCAGAGCCGTGGTTGGGCAGCGACACTGCGGTGTGCTCCGACTGGCCCTATGTTTTGTTTCCCGACCAGGATTATGCTTCTTATCTTTGGCAGGATGGTTCTACAAATCCATTTTTTGCGGTAACGCAACCGGGAATTTATTGGGTGCAGGTGGAAAATCAATTTGGATGCACCGGCACCGACTCGATCCAAATTACCTTTTTGCCCGATCCTGACATTGCGTTGGGAAACGATACCCTGATCTGTTACAACGATGTGTTGATACTGCACGCAGGCGCCGGCTTCGACAGTTACCTTTGGCAGGATGGCTCGCACGGAGAGTCGCTGCTGGTGACGCAGCCCGGCCAATATTGGGTGGCGGTGAGCAACCTCTGCGGCAGCGGTTCCGACACCATCAGCGTAAGCTTTACCGATCCGTACGATATTTCGCTGGGCAACGACACTTCGTTTTGCTACGGCCATAGCGCAGTGCTTGATGCCGGCGACGGATTTGATGAATATTTCTGGAGTACCGGCGCCTTTGGCCAAACCATTACAGCCACCCTGGGCGGAACCTATTGGGTGCAGGTTACCGATACGATGGGCTGCACGGCCATGGATTCCATTTATCTGGATGTTTACAACGATTTTGAA
>SABY01000061.1 GCA_009928785.1 Clostridia bacterium
TTTTCTCTGTGCCCCCGTGCCTTTGTGGTGAAAAGACTTTTATTTTTCTCTGTGCCTCCGTGCCTCTGTGGTGAGAATACAGAAACTAGGAAAAACCACCAAGACACACCGACACAAAGGAAGAAATTAAAAAAAATATCTCTTCAAATTTTTCTCTGTGCCTCCGTGCCTTTGTGGTGAAAAGACTTTTGCCTTTGTCTGTGCCTCCGTGCCTCTGTGGTGAAATTACAGAAAACTAAGAAAAACCACCAAGACACAACGACACAAAGGAAGAAATTAAAAAAACATCTCTTCAAATTTTTCTCTGTGCCTCCGTGCCTTTGTGGTGAAAAGACTTTTATTTTTCTCCGTGCCTCTGTGCCTCCGTGGTGAAATTACAGAAAACTAAGAAAAACCACGAAGACACAACGGCACAAAGGAAGAAATTAAAAAAAATATCTCTTCAAATTTTTCTCTGTGTCTCCGTGCCTCTGTGGTGAAATATGTTTTTGCTTTTCTCTGTGCCTCCGTGCCTCCGTGGTGAGAATACAGAAAACTAAGAAAAACCACAAAGACACCATGACACAAAGGAAGAAATTAAAAAAAACATCTTTTCAAATTTTTCTCTGTGCCTTCGTGCCTCCGTGGTGAAAAGACTTTTGTTTTTCTCTGTGCCTCTGTGCCTCCGTGGTGAAAAGGTTTATGTGCCTTTCTCCGTGCCTCTGCCGTGAAACAAAAAACTAATTTTGCCACCACACCAAAGCAATAACACATGAATGATGATCTGAAAGATTTCCTGAACCTGATAGCAGCAAGTTTCAAAAACAACACCCTCACCAAACTCACCCTCAGCAAAGTGCGTAGCAAATCGTCCGACCTGCGCAATACCTTTGTGCGTCCGGTGATGATCAAAGAGCTGTTGCAGCTTAACTTCGTTTACCGCTATCAAACCCGCGACATCACCGAAAACCTGACCATCGACCTGGCACTTCCGAAAATAGAAGAACTACTCACCAACGACTTTTTTCAAGGCAACCTTTTCACGACCCAGGAGGAAATACAGTGGGTCGTTAATAAAAAAGGAAGTTCGCGGCTTACGCGCTCTATCGCCGGCAGCACAGCGCCGCTGCTCCAGCCGCTCAGCCACAACCGCCCCAAGCAGCGCCTCATCACGCCCGAAAATAATATTTATCTGCAAGCGCTCGGCGTTACCAACAGCCGCTCGGAAGTGGTGCCCGCCATGAACGACAAGTTCCGCCAAATCAACAAGTTTATCGAGATCATCGACAGCATCCTTCCCGCCTCCCCTCCCACCGGACTTTTTAAAGTTGCAGATATGGGCTCCGGCAAAGGCTACCTCACCTTTGCGCTCTATGATCATCTTACCAATAACCGAAATTTTAAAGCTGATATAACGGGCGTGGAAATGCGGCCAGAGCTGGTACAGAAATGCAATACCATAGCCAGGCAAAGCGGTTTTGACGGCTTGCAATTCGTCAACGGTACCATTCAGGAATATCAGCCGGGAAAAATAGAAATGCTCATCGCTTTGCATGCTTGCGATACCGCCACCGACGACGCCATTGCTACGGGTATCCGTGCCAGCCCCGCCACCATCATCGTGGCTCCCTGCTGCCACAAACAGGTGCGCAAAGCCATGACGCCTCCTCCAGCGCTACGGCCCATGCTCGACCACGGCATCTTTGCCGAACGACAGGCCGAAATGCTTACCGACGCCTTGCGAACGCTGCTGCTCACCAGGCACGGCTACCAGGTGAAAACCCTCGAATTTATCTCCACCGAACACACCCCCAAAAATGTAATGATCGTCGCCTCACGTTCCAGTAAAAAAGTAGCGGTGCCCCGGACAGAAAAACAAATTGCTTTGCTCAAAAAAACCTTTGGCATCGAATATCATTACCTGGAAACGCTACTGGCGGTAGGAAAAGAGGGGAAGTAATGGTAATGGTTTTGATTACAGGCTAAGCATGTTTTCATTTCATATACGGGATTTGGTTTATTAACATTTTGTTAATGCCGCTTTCGCTAAATATCTGCTCCGCACCTCACTACCGGAAGCCTTCGGCGTTATCAACGATTGTTGATAAATCCGGTTGATAACCTGTGAATTAAAAACACAGAAAAATCTTGGCTGGTATTAGAAATCCGCTGTATATTTGTCGCATCAGGCCAGAGATAAAAAGTTAGCATGGCGTGAATGGGGACAAAGGACGAAAGCCCTGAAATCCCTGGGAAAACGAAACGCAGGCATTCATTTGCCGGTTTTGTTGATAACCAGTTCTTTAAAAAATCCTTTAGCCCGACCAACCCACCGTCATCTTCTTATAGCGGTGCCGGCTTGCAAAAGCCGGGATGTTTTCACAAACATTGTTGCAACGGCCATCAACACTGCAAAGCACCTCGTGTGCCGCGCTAAGCTGATGAGGAAATGGAACCAGGACACCCCACGCGGAGGATTCTGTAACAAGAACTTACTTCAGAGGGTGTCAGATCGCAGCCCGTTTTACGAAACAGTAGTGGCAGCGGTCTTCACAAAATGCTCAGGTTGGCATCACTTCTTGTCTTCACCGACAGCAAGCCGCCAGCCAGGCTCCGCAAAAGGCGTTCAGCAATGACTGCCCGCGAGGAGCAACTACAATAACAGTAACCTGACGCGAAACACCCTGCCACGGCAGCGTGCGTAGCGAACGGGAATCCATTCGACCAGAATAGATTCCCGTTTTGTTTTTTTAGCCGGCATCATACTTTTACTGTTATCAGCCTTCCATCACCAATCCATTTTTTCTTTTTTCAGGCTAAGCCTGTTTTCATTTCCATTGATTTCGCTTTCGCTAAATATTTGCTCAGTGCCGGCATTTGTATTTTCAGAGGTTTGCCGGATAATTCCTACTTTTGCAAACTACTATTTATTTTATATTTTTAATCACCAACAAATTATGAAAAAGATTTTTGGAACACTAACACTCCTTGTTTTTATGGCAACATTGTTTACCGGCTGCGCCGGCTCAGACGAGCGCGATAGCGAGGCACACCGCGCTGGCATTGTGCCGCTGGAAGTAGAATTTGAAGCGCTTCCCGGCATCGACATGCAGGAAAAACTCGACGAGTTTGCCTCTTTCCGTCTGACGGCCAACCTGGATCATCTCACCGCCAAAGAAAAAGAGATGCTGCCTTATCTCTTCCAAGCCGCCGACATAATGAACGAATTATACTGGAAACAAGCCATCGGCTACCGCGATGAGTTCCTGAATCGGATTCAGGGAGATGATGCCAGGGATTTCGCCAAAATTAATTACGGTCCCTGGAATCGGCTGGACGGCAATGCACCTTTTCTCACCAATGTGGGCGCTAAACCCGCCGGAGCCAACTTCTACCCGGAGGATATGACCAAAGAAGACTTTGAAGCTTTCGCTGATAACGACAAATCAAGCCAATATACGCTCATCCGCCGCGACGACGACGGCAACCTTTATTCGGTGTGGTTTCACGAAGCTTATAAAAATGAAATAGAGCGCACGGCTGCCCTTTTGCGCAAAGCTGCTAACCTGGCCGAAGATGCAGGACTGAAAAAATACCTCACCCTGCGCGCCGACGCGCTTCTCACCGACGACTATTACCAAAGCGACCTGGCATGGATGGACATGAAAAATACCAACATCGACCTGGTGATCGGACCCATCGAAAACTACGAAGACCAGCTCTTTGGATACAAAGCAGCTTATGAGGCTTTTGTGCTGATAAAAGACCCGGAGTGGAGCGACCGGCTGCAAAAATTTGCCGCCATGCTCCCCGAATTACAAAAAGAAGTCCCCACAGGTGAAGCTTACAAAAAAGATATCCCCGGCGCCGACTCCGACCTTAATGCTTACGACGTGGTGTTTTACGCCGGCGACTGCAACGCCGGGAGCAAGACCATCGCCATCAACCTGCCCAACGACCCCAAAGTACACGCCGAGAAAGGCACCCGTAAATTACAACTCAAAAATGCCATGCGCGCCAAGTTTGATAAAATACTGGTTCCCATTGCTGAAAAAGTAATTGCCCCTGAACAGCAAAAGCATGTTACCTTCGATGCTTTCTTTGCCAACACCATGTTCCATGAAGTGTCGCATGGCATGGGCGTTAAAAATACCATCAACGGAAAAGGTACTGCTCGCGAGGCGCTCAAAGAAACCTATTCGTCGATAGAGGAAGGCAAGGCCGACATCATGGGCTTGTGGCTGGTGCAGGCGCTGCGCGAAAAAGGTGAAATCACCGATGGCGAACTGATGGACAACTACGTAACGTTTATGGCAGGCATCTTCCGCTCCAGCCGCTTTGGCGCTGCCAGCGCCCACGGCAAAGCCAACATGATGCGTTTCGCCTTTTTCCAGGAACAAGAAGCTTTTACCCACGACCAGGAAGGTTATTACAAAGTAAATCCTGAAAAAATGAAAACGGCCATCGATATGCTGGTGGATAAGATACAGGTGATACAAGGCGATGGCGACTACGAAACTGCCAAAGCCTGGATAGAAAAAGATGGCGTGGTAAGCCCTGAGCTGCAAGCCGACCTGGATCGCATCAATGCCGGTGGTATTCCTGTAGACATCGTTTTCGAGCAGGGGCCATCGGTATTAGGCATAAAATAATCGGAATGTAAAGACGCACGGACGTGCATCTCCCCCGGAATGTAAAGACGCACGGACGTGCCTCTCCGTCAGGACGTGCGTCTCCACCAGGACGTGCCTCTCCCCCGGGACGTGCGTCTCCGCGTAGGCATCTCCACAATCTGTAATATAATTAATCCGCCCCAGGGATTCCCAAATCGATATTGTATTCATTTTCGATGTATCGGAAATACCAGTAAAGCTGGTAATTTACTTCCAGCCCATAGTCGATGTTGGGTGAGTAATCGATGAGATTTTCGAAAGGCTCGCGGTGCATGGTTTCACGCACCCGGTTGTTCCATTTAGATACCAGAAAAATGTTTTTGTTGTGGTAATATTCGTTGCTGTAATACCAGCGCGGTTTGGCGTTGGTTATCAGCCAACTGTCGAAGCCGGGGTCGATGATGGTAATTTCGTATTCGGTGCTGTCGCCGGGCTTGATGCTTAAACTGTCAGCGGAAGATTTGGGATGATTCTGCGCCAACGCTTTCGGAGTAATACCCCAAAAAGTAAATGCAAGAATAATGATGGAGGTAAGTGCTATATTTTTCATAATTATAAAATTTTAATACCAAATTAATCCACAAAACAGCCACTCCCTGAATACGGATGCAAGTTAGAAACCTGATAATTGTAATGCACGGGCAGCATGTACAGGAATGGTTTCCGGAGTGTCGCCGCCCGAACGGGTCATTTCTTCGAGGCTTCGCAGTTCTTCGGGGTCGTTATCCTTCACAAGTTTGGCCAGTACATGATGTGCTCCCAAACGGAAATTGTAGGAGTCGGCACGGTTGATAAGTGTTTCCAACAAAGGGCGTAGTGAAACCCGCCCCATTTTTATCAAAGCCTCGGCGGCAATCCAGCGGATGCCGCTGGCGTCGTCTTCGAGCATGGCCAACAGCTCGCCAATAGACGAATGATGCGCGATAAGCTCCACCACCTTGATAGCCTGCTTACGAATCACTTTTTGGTTAGAATGCATCAACTGGTGCATCACCGGCAGTACTGCTTCGCCGCTTTCGACAAATCGCCGCCGCGCCTCCAGATGGCGGTCGTAATCATCTACATCGGTAAGTTCGTAAAGCTGCTGAAGTACTTCTTCGGGAAAACCATATTGCCGCAGCTCGTTTTTTTCTTCTTCTCTTGAATTCATCGTCAGGTTAATGCTTTTGTTGTTTATCCGACTAAAACAATGGAAGCCGGCAAAAGTTGTTCGGAATGAGATATTGGTTGTTAGACTGTGCCCTGATGCCACTTCGTTAGAGCTGTTGGTTGTTCACCTTCGGCACGCTCAGGGTAAGACCGTGCGATACGCTGATTTCGACTGGTTTAGACTGCATTTTGGATCAGCCGGCTCATCGCTTTTTTGTAGAACTTTTAGAAAAGTAACTTTTCGACAAAATTCTTTGATGGTTCGCAAAAAAAGTTTTTATCTTTGCCGCCTGAAATTTTGAAGCCCGGATGGCGGAAATGGTAGACGCGCATGGTTGAGGGCCATGTTCCCGTTCGGGAGTGCAAGTTCGATTCTTGTTCCGGGCACAATTTTCTGAAAACGACACATCCCTTGTTTGGTGAAAACCGGCAAGGGATTTTTTTGTAGAGATCACCGACAGTGGGCGGTTAGAAAAGTGACAACTGACATGGGATTGCGAGGACTGATGAATATTACCGCATTTGGAAAGCACCCTGGGTCAGACATAGATTCTTCGTACTTATTTAGGTGCTAATGTTTGCAGCAAGCGTTTCAGTGTTTTCGCGGCCAATGCCCCATCCCCCCGACCTCCCGATTATCGGGAGGTTGGGGGGATGAAGAGGTCTTTGACATTAAAAACCTTATTCTATTTTCTACAACCTTAGTAGAGAATCAGTTTTAATAACGATTTCCGAACCTTATTACCTTATTGTCCGGATTTGATTAGGTAATAAGGTTGTTGCAAGATTTTGTATTTATTCAATGATAAATTTTCGCTGAAATCTCACCTTTTCCCTCCAAACAAAATTTGTCTATTTTCGCCGACTTTATTTTTAATAAACAAAACACTATTTATGAAACGAATCTTTTACATGATGATGATCCTTATCATCACTTCACCGGTATATGCCGGCGGCTATCAGGTACGTTTGCAGGGTCACCGGCAAACGGCCATGGGTTTGGTAGGCGTTTCACTTTATGGCGATGCCAGCAACATATTTTATAACCCTGCAGGCCTCTCGCTGATGAAAAACAAGTACAGCTTTTTGGTTGGCGGAAGCGGCATCTTCAACAACACCACCTTCCAACTTCAAAATTCGGTATATCAGGCCGAAACCGACAACCCTATGGGAACTCCCCTGTTTTTTTATGGTGCTACCAAAATCACCGACCGACTGGCGGCAGGCATTGGTGTTTATACGCCGTATGGCAGCTCTGCCAAGTGGGGCAACGACTGGGCCGGAGCACATCTGATTCAGGACATCTCCATGCGTGTATTTTTCTTTCAGCCCACCCTCTCTTACAAAGTCAACGACATGTTTAGCCTGGGCGCCGGACTGGTAATCGCTACCGGAAGTGTGGAGATCAACAAAGCCATCCCTTACAACAGCGCAATGGAACAGGGTCAGGCAAACCTGCAAGGCAGCGCCACCAGCTTTGGTTACAACCTGGGCGCAATGTTTACACCCAACCAGCAGTGGAGCATCGGTATCAACTACCGCTCACTGGTTAAAATGACGCTGGAAGACGGCGACGCTACATTTACGCTGCCTAGCTCAGTAGCCGGAATTATTCCTCCCACCAACACTTTCGATGCTGAACTTCCGTTGCCCGCCAATCTCGATCTGGGCGTATCCTATCAGGCCACCGAAAAACTCCTGCTTTCGGCAGAAATTAACTATGTGTTCTGGGATGTGTACGACACCCTTACTTTTGAGTTTAGCCAAAAACCCGAACTGCTCAACTCCAAAAATCCCCGCGAATATTCCAATAAAATGATTTACCGAATAGGCGGCGAATACGTCATCAACGACATGATTACCGTTCGGGCTGGTGCTTACTACGATCCCACCCCAACCAATAAAGATTACTTTAATCCCGAAACTCCCAGCCTCAACACAATCGGGCTAAGCGCCGGCATCACCATCCGCCCCACCGAACATCTGGCGATCGACCTTTCGTACCTGCACCTCGAAACACAAAAAGATACCCGCAGCTACATGCCCGAATATTTTACAGGCGAATACAAAACCCGCACGATGATTCCCGGCATCGGCATCAGCTACAATTTTTAAATATCAATTTTAGAATAGAAATAATATGAAAATACCACACATACTACTGTTGCTGGCTTTGATGAGCCTGATGGCCTGTCAGCCCGAACTCGATAAGTTCACCACCAGCTCCGGCCAGGCCGACTTTACCACCTATGTTGCCGTGGGCAACTCGCTCACCGCCGGCTATGCCGATGGCGACCTTTACCGCAGCGGACAGGAAAACTCTTACCCGGCCATCCTTGCCTATCAGATGAAAGCTGCCGGCTGCAGCGAATTTCGCCAGCCGCTCATGTACGACGAATATGGTTTCGGAAAGCGACTCTTACTAAATGCTTCCATCCCCGGACCTGTGCCTGCCGGCGTTGCTCCCGACCAGCGCAACTTTGAATCAGTAGCTGCCGCAGGGCCTTTCCACAATATGGGTGTTCCCGGCGCCAAAAGTTTCCATCTGCTTGCTCCCGGCTATGCTACGCTCAATCCCTACTTCGGACGCTTTGCTACCAGCCCTTCCACCACAGTGCTCACCGACGCTGCCGCACTCAATCCGACGTTTTTCTCCTGCTGGATCGGCAACAACGACGTACTGGCTTATGCACTCACCGGCGCCTCCGCCGACAGCATCACCGACATCAACACCTTTAGCTTTGCCATGAACACCATTCTGCAAACCCTCACCGCCAACGGTGCCAAAGGCGTAGTGGCCAACATCCCCGACGTTACCACCATTCCTTATTTTACCTTTATGAATACACGCCTGCCATACTATGGACTGGTGCTCGACGCTACCTCTGCCGCCACACTCAACGGCGCTTATGCCGCCTTCGAGCAATATCTGGCCTCTTTGGGCGTCACCTGGTCGTATGGCTTCAACTTCACCGAAGGCCCCAACGCCTTTGTGGTTACCGACGAAACGCTGCCATTGCCCGCACCTTTCAACGTGCGCCAGATGAAAGCCGGTGAGCTTTTCCTGCTCACCCTGCCCACCGACAGCATTCTTAACCACGGCATGGGTACTGTTAATCAGTCCGGACCCGCACCTGTGCCCTATGGTATCCCCGACAAATTTTTTCTTTCCGAAGGCGAAATCGGTGAAATCACCATGGCCACCCAGCAGTTCAATGAAATTATTGCTGTTCTGGCTAATAACTACGGACTGGCGCTGGTAGATATGAACGGCAAACTCAACCAGGTAGCTTCCACGGGCATCACCGTCGATGGCATCAACTTCACCGATGAATTTGTCTTTGGTAACGCCTTCTCGCTCGACGGGGTGCACCTCACAGCCCAAGGCTATGCGTTGGCAACCAACTTCTTTATCGAAGCCATAAATACAAAATACAGCGCCGACCTCAAGCCAGTCAGCCCACGGCTTTATCCCGGTGTTTATTATTACCAATAAAACGGTAGCTGCCTTTGGGCAATGCAATATTAAAAGTAAAGCCTCTGAAGCAGCATGTTTCAGGGGCTTCTTTTTTTTTAATCATGAGGGCGGCCGGGCGGGCTTTCCGCTGTAGCTGGCTTGCAGCGGCGCTATTTTGGTCGGCGGTGCGGGGGCTTCCTTCGTCAGCCGCCACCAGCCGCCAAAATATGCGCCGCCGCTGCGCCCGCTGCCGCTCCAATCCCTACCGCACAAAACCGTGTGGCAGATTCCTGGTCAAGCACATTGTTTTTTAGATGTTAATGAGCTTTCATCCCTCTCAGCTACCACTTCCCAAAAATTCTAAAAATCATGGCGCTCAATTCAAAATATAATCCCTCGCAACAAACTTTCTATACTTTTGACACCGGATTTCTAACCCCCACAGAGTCAGGAATCCCACTACATATCATCAACACCAATTTTTACAAACCTAAAAAAAAATGATCTATGTCAGTTTACAACGGAGTAATGATGCAATACTTCCACTGGTACACTTCCAACGAGGGAGTACTTTGGAATCAACTCAAAGAAAACGCTAAAGACCTTGCCAAAGCAGGGATTACCGCCGTATGGCTGCCTCCGGCCTGCAAAAGTACAGCCGGCGTCAATGATCCCGGTTACGGTTTATACGATCTCTTCGATCTTGGCGAATTTGACCAGAAAGGCACCGTACGCACCAAGTACGGAACCCGCGACGAATACCTGGCAGCCATTCAGGCAGCACACAAAGCCAATATCCAGGTATATGCAGACGTAGTTTTTAATCATAAAATGGGTGCCGACCATCCCGAAGAGTTTATGGCAACGCCTATAAATCCGTCGAATCGTAACGAAGCTACCGGCGACCTGCAAAAGGTAAAATGCTGGACAAACTTTACATTCCCGGCCCGCCAGGGTAAATATTCTGAAATGCAATGGCATTGGTGGCATTTTAACGCTGCTGACTACAACCTGTTAGATGAAAACAATAGGGCAATCTATCTTTTTGAAGGTAAAAAGTTTGATGAAAATGTGGATCAGGAGTTTGGCAACTTCGACTATCTGATGGGCTGCAATCTCGACATCGACAACGATGAAGTGCGCGGAGAGTTGATGTACTGGGGAAAATGGTTCCTGGAAACAACCGCTGTAGATGGGGTTCGCTTCGATGCTGTGAAGCATGTCAACTCCCGCTTTTTTCTCGAGTGGCTTACCGAGATGCAAAAGATCACCAAACGGAAACTCTTTGCCGTTGGCGAATATTGGTCGCAGCACATCGAAGCTCTCCGGCATTTTATTGAAGTTACCGAAGGCAGCATCATGCTTGTAGATGCAGTGCTGCATTACAAATTTGCCCAGGCCAGCAAGCAAGGCAAAGATTTTGATTTGCAAAAAATCTTTAATGATACGCTTGTAAAAGAAATGCCACAACAGGCCGTAACCATAGTGAGCAGCCACGATACACAGCCGCTGCAAGCACTGGAGTCGGTGGTGGAGGCATGGTTTAAGCCACTTGCCTACGCCCTCATTTTGCTGCGGCGCGACGGCTATCCCTGCATTTTCTCCGCTGATTATTACGGAGCCGAATACAGCGACACCGGAACAGATGGCAAAAAGTATGATATCGTGATGCCACGCCATCAATGGATGATTGATCAGTTTATGAGGGTGCGCCGCGAATTTGCCTATGGCGATCAATATGATTATTTCGACCATGCCAATTGCATAGGCTGGACACGCACCGGCGACGAAAAACATCCGGGCGGCGTGGCAGTTGTTATGAGCAATGGCGAGCACGGAACAAAACGAATGCAAACGGCCGCCGCTAATACCACCTATTTCGACCTCACAAAACACATCGACGAAACAATTAGTACCGATGATCAAGGCTGGGCTGATTTCAAATGTCTGGCTGGTAAGGTTTCGGTATGGGTGCCGGGAAAAAAGTAGGTAGTAAGTAGTAGGTGGTAATGAGCTTTTGAGTGGAAAGGAGATGCAGTAAATTGTTAGAAATGAAAACGGACTCTGATTTTTTTTTAAGAAACCATTTATAATGAAAACGAGTAATAATAGAATGGACGAAGTACAACCTCGTCCAAACACCCATCAGGAAATTCGCTCCATTTGCGAAAATTCGCGGAAAATCATTCAGGAATTAAGCAGCTACAAATCCACGCGAATTATGTCATTTTACGCAAACAAAGTATTCGCCTGTCCCTTTTCAAATCACGCTATCTTCGCCACATGAAAAAACATCAACTCGTATTTGCTACCAACAACAAGCACAAACTGGACGAGATTTCGCGATTGGCCAATCTGAATTTCAACATCGTCGGGCTTGATGATCTTGGCTTTTCCGGCGATGTTCCTGAAGACTACGAAACTCTTGAAGAAAACGCGCTGCAAAAAGCCCGCTTTATCCATGAGCGTTTTGAGGTAGATTGTTTCGCCGATGATACCGGGCTTGAAATAGACGCGCTCAACGGACGTCCCGGCGTCTATTCAGCCCGCTATGCCGGCTCACAATGCAACCCGGAAGACAACATGAACAAGGTGCTGGCGGAAATGCAAAACCAAAAAAATCGCACCGCGCGCTTTCGCACCGTGATAGCTTTGGTGTTGGATGGTGAAAATTATTTTTTTGAAGGAATCATGGAAGGAATCATTATCACCGAAAAACGCGGCCAGCATGGTTTTGGCTACGATCCCATCTTTCAGCCCAAAGGCTACAATTTAACTTTTGCCCAAATGGATCAACCAACTAAAAACAGCATCAGCCACCGGGCGAAAGCCACCGCAATGCTTATTGAGTTTCTGAAAGAAAGAGGTTAGAAGGTAGAAGTTAGAAGGGAGAGGTTAGAGAGGAGAGATTTGGGATTGGGGATTCGCGATTTGGGATTTGGGATTTGGGATTTGCGATTTGGGATTTGGGGATTTGGGATTTGCGATTTGGGATTTGGGATTTGGGATTTGGGATTTCCGATTTGGGATTTGAGATTTGGGAATTGGGATTTGGGATTTGGGATTTGGGAATTGGGGATTTGGGATTTGGGATTGGGGATTTGGGATTTGGGATTGGGGATTGGGGATTTGGGACTTGGGGATTTGGGATTTGGGATTTGGGATTTATTAAAAAATTGCGCTTCCTGCCATCTGTTGCCAAACCTTTTTACCAATCCAATGTTTTTATTAAAAATCAAAATTGAGAACATCATGAGAAAGCTGATATTAGCAATTCTTTTTGCAACCACTACACTGATTTCGGTCAATTTCCTGACTTCCTGTTCCAAAGTTCCCATCACTGGGCGGCAGCAGTTGGCTCTGCTGCCAGAGTCGCAGATGGTATCGATGGCTGTGACAAATTACAACGAATTTCTTAAAGAAAACCAGCTTAGCAACGATGCAAACAAAGTTGCAATGGTGAAAAAGGTAGGACAAAAAATAGCTTCCGCTGTGGAGCGTTTCATGCGCGACAATGGCCTGAGCGACCGTATCGATGGCTATAAGTGGGAATTTAATCTGGTGAAAGAAGACGATGTGCCCAACGCCTGGGCGATGCCGGGCGGCAAAGTGGTAGTCTATACCGGAATTTTGCCTTACACCAAAACCGAAGCCGGACTGGCCGTGGTAATGGGTCACGAGATTGCTCACGCCATAGCACGCCACGGCAACGAACGCATGAGCCAGGCGCTGCTGATCGAAACCGGCGGCACCGCGCTCAACCTGGCGCTGAGCCAGAAACCCGAAGAAACCCGCAGCCTTTACCTGATGGCCTACGGAGTAGGGACGCAAGTTGGAATTAGCCTTCCTTACAGCCGCGCACACGAAACCGAGGCCGACAAATTAGGCCTTATTTTTATGGCTATGGCCGGCTACGATCCCCACGAAGCCGTCGATTTCTGGCAGCGCATGTCGCAGGCCGGCGGACAAAAGCCTCCCGAATTTCTTAGCACCCACCCTGCTGACCAAACGCGCATAAAAAACCTTCGCGAATACATGCCTAAAGCCATGAAATACTACAAGCCATAAGGTTTTCGTCGTTTTTTATCCATACCTTTCTTTCGATTGTCGATCAGCCAACGACAGCATTTTGTCGGAATATCTTACTTTTGTTGAATGATAACACATCCAATCTCATCCACTCAACGCTGGGCGCTAAACGGAAAAACAGCATTGATAACGGGTAGCACCAAAGGCATCGGCAAGGCTATCGCTGAAGAGTTTCTGCAACTTGGTGCCACAGTATTTCTCACCGGACGCAATCCTAAAACCCTCGAAGAAACTATTGCCGCTTTCGCTAAATATGAAAACCAGGTGGATGGCGCCGCATTGGATTTGTCGATTCCTGCCGAGCGTGAACAGCTCGCAGGGCTGGTGATAAGAAAATGGGGCAAGCTCGACATCCTGGTGAATAATGTTGGCACCAACATCCGCAAGAAAACTGTTGCCTACACCGAAGAGGAAATAGAATATCTTTTACAAACAAATCTGAAATCGGCGCTCGACATTTCGCGACGCCTGTACCAGCCACTGTGCAATTCGGGCGCAGGCGCCATCGTAAATGTGGCTTCCGTTGCCGGCATAACCGCTCTGAAAACCGGCGCCATTTATGCCATGGCCAAAGCTGCCATGATACAAATGACCAAAAATCTTGCGGTAGAATGGGCCAAAGATCACATTCGTGTAAACGCAGTAGCTCCCTGGTATATCGAAACGCCCTTGGCACGTCAGGTGCTTAGCGACTTCGACTATCTCAAGTCGGTGCTCGACCGCACGCCAATGCGCCGCGTCGGCACACCCGCCGAAGTAGCCAATGCAGTGGCTTTCCTGGCCATGCCCGAAGCTTCATACATCACCGGACAATGCCTTGCAGTAGATGGCGGTTTTACCATTTATGGATTTTAATGAAAGATACGGCAACTGCCTCAACCATCAAATGTGTGCATTGTGGCGATGACTGCGGCCGGTACCCTGTGGTGTGGGATGACAAAAACTTCTGCTGCCAGGGCTGCCTTACCGTTTATCAGCTATTGAATCAAAACAAACTCAACCAATATTATAAAATTGCAGATACGCCTGGCATCCGCACAGAGAGCCACGACTATGGTAATAAATATGCTTTTTTGGATAATGATGAGATCAAGACGCAAATTCTCGACTTTTCGCAAGGTGATATTTCAAAAGTAACTTTGTTCATCCCCTCCATCCATTGCAGCTCCTGCATCTGGCTGCTCGAAAATCTCCACATTATGGATGCCGGCATCAAAAATTCGCTGGTGCATTTTACTAAAAAAGAGGTGAGCATTACATTTAATCACCAGCAGATTTCGCTGCGGCGACTGGTGGAGTTGCTGGCCTCGGTGCATTATATTCCGCAAATCAATCTTCAGAAAACCCAGGCGGAAAGCAAGCGCGCTTCCAACACGCGTCTGATTGCAAAGATTGGTGTGGCAGGATTTGCTTTTGGCAACATTATGCTTTTCAGCATGCCCGAATACCTTTCGTTTCGCAATGATCTCGACAGCAATTTCCAGAACTTTTTTGGCTGGGCTAATGTGTTGCTTTCGCTGCCGGTATTATTATTTAGCGGCAGCGACTATCTGGTTTCGGCCTGGAAAAATCTGCGTCGTGGCATCGTTAATATCGACTTGCCTGTGAGCATCGGTATTGTGGCACTTGCGTCGCAGAGTTATTTTGAGATTTTCTCAGGAACGGGCACCGGCTACCTCGACTCACTTGCAGGGTTTATTTTCTTTTTATTAATAGGAAAATGGTACCAAAACAAGACCTATCAAAGCCTGGCCTTCGACCGCGACTATACTTCTTATTTTCCTGTGGCCGTAACGGTGCTGGAGGATGGCGCCGAAAAAAGTGTGCCGCTGCACAACATAAAAACCGGCGACAGGCTGCTCATCCGCAACCATGAGCTAATACCCGCCGACGGGCAAATAGTGAAAGGCCAGGGCAACATCGACTATTCGTTTGTCACGGGCGAATCGCTGCCAGTGGCCAGAAACGAAGGCAACGATCTTTTTGCCGGCGGTCGCCAGATAGGCAGCGCGCTGGAAATGGTGGTGCACAAAGAGGTTTCGCAAAGTCAGCTTACGCAATTGTGGAACGAAAACACATCCACCGAAAAATCGACCTCGCGCATCCGTTCGCTCATCGACCGGCTAAGCCGCAACTTTACGGTGTCGGTGTTGATCATCGCTTTGCTTACCGCAATTTATTGGTATATCGCCGATCCCGCCATAGCGCTGATGGCTTTCACCTCGGTGCTCATCGTGGCTTGTCCCTGCGCTATTGCGTTGTCGATGCCCTTCTCGTTTGGAGCGGCTATGCGGTTTTTTGGTTTTAATGGTTTTTATCTCAAAAATACCGATGTAGTCGAACGCCTCAGCCACGCCGATACAGTTGTTTTTGATAAAACCGGAACCATCACCACCAACAACCACCACGAAGTAACGGTGCTGACTGACACACTTACCGAGGACGAACGCATTGCTGTCCGGTCGCTGGCGCGGCAGTCGGCGCACCCATTAAGCAAAGCGCTTTTCGAATGGCTGCAATGCGAATCCCGCGCAAATGTGATGGATTATATGGAGATACCTTCGTCGGGAATAAAGGGTGTGGTTGATGGGATGACTATCCGGTTGGGATCGGCAGCATTTGTTTTGCAGCAGCGCGAAGAGGAGGAAGTTTTCGCCTCGCAGATTTATATTTCCATCAATGGAAAATTTAAAGCGCGCTATGCCATAAGAAACAGCTACCGCAAAGGAATGCAGCAAATAATAGCGGCGCTGGGGCGCGATAAAGAACTGCACCTGATCTCCGGCGATAACGATGCGGAGCGTTCCTATCTCACAAAGATTTTCGGAAGCGAAAGCCGGCTTCACTTTAACATGTCGCCACAGCAAAAGCTCGAATATGTCGCCCGTCTCAAAGCAGAAGGGCGCCACGTGTTGATGATCGGCGACGGACTGAACGATGCCGGCGCCCTCAATACCAGCGACGTGGGCATCTCCATCGCCGACGATATCTACCAGTTTTCGCCCGCCTGCGATGCCATCCTCGAAGCTGCACGCTTCGACCAGATCGAGCAGTTTATCCGCTTCACGCACACTTCGCTCAACATCGTAAAAATCAGCTACGGCATCAGCGTCCTTTACAACCTCGTTGGGCTGGCCTTTGCAATGCAGGGATTGCTTTCACCCATCATCGCTGCCATACTTATGCCGCTCAGCTCCATTACAGTCGTAAGTTTTGTCACCTTCACCACGCGTTGGGCAGCGAAGGTGAAGTTTAAGGATTAAAAAACAGGATAAATTCAAAAAACAAAATGGAAGAACGTAATCCATTGTCGCTAAAAGAGTATAAAGTTATTGCCAACGACGCCATAGCGCCGGGGGTATTTGTTTTGCGCTACCGCCGCGACTTCACATTTATTCCGGGGCAGGTGGTGGCTGTGGCGCTCCATCCGGCGCATCAGCCGCGCATGTACAGTATTGCCAGCGGCATGCAGGATGAGGAAGTCTGGCTGCTTTACAACATCCGCCCGGAAGGGGAGCTTACGCCACCGCTTTCGGAATTGATAGCCGGCCACAGCATCTTTGCCTCTGCGCCCTCGGGCAGCTTTTATGGAAAGGCGGCACCGGCTGTATGGATTGCCGCCGGCACCGGCATTGCTCCTTTTGTTTCGATGTGGCGATCGGGCATACGCCGCGACAAGCTGCTGATACACGGCGGACGGTTTTTGCACTCTTTCTATTTTGAAGATACTTTCAAAGGTGCTTTGCGCGAAAATTATATCCGCTGCTGCTCCAACGAAAGCGGCGACGGCGTTTTCCACGGGCGCCTCACCACCTGGCTGCAGCAACAACCAAACCTGCCCACCGACAGGAAATATTACCTTTGCGGCAGCGCCGAAATGGTGGTGGAAACGCGCGACATCCTTATCGAAAAGCAAATCTCTTACGATAACATCGTTGCGGAAATCTATTTTTAATAATTAAAAAACCAATAATAGCATGGCCAAAGAAGCCCTTTTCGGAAAAACCCTCGGCGAGCTGCAAAAAATAGTGGCCGGCTTCGGGCTGCCAGCCTATACTGCAAGGCAAATCGCCGGATGGCTTTATCAAAAAGATATCACCACCATTGACGAGATGAGCAACCTGTCGAAAAATGCCCGACTGCTGCTCAACGAACATTACGAGTTTGGCCTGACGCCATTTACGAAAGTGCAGACTTCGACCGACGGCACCCGCAAGTATCTTTTTGCTGCCGGCGACATGAAGTTTATCGAGGCGGCCTACATCCCGGAAGAGGAGCGTTCAACTTTGTGTGTGTCGTCGCAGGTGGGCTGCAAGATGGGCTGCCTGTTTTGTATGACCGGCAAGCAGGGTTTCCAGACCAACCTCACCGCCGGACAGATCATAAATCAGGTGCGCAGCATTCCGGAAACGGCCAAACTTACCAACATCGTTTACATGGGCATGGGAGAGCCTTTGGACAACATCGACGAAGTGATGAAAAGCCTGGAGATAATGACGGCAGACTGGGGCTACGGCTGGAGTCCCAAACGCATCACCGTTTCTACCATTGGCATCATCCCCGCGATGCGGCTTTTTCTGGCGCAAAGCCAGTGTCATCTGGCTGTGAGCATGCACACGCCTTTTGAGGAGGAGCGGCAGCGGTTGATGCCAATCGAAAATGTATATAAACTCAGCGAGGTGCTCGACATCATCCGCAACTTCGACCTGGGGCGCCAGCGCAGGGTGTCGTTTGAATATATTATGTTCAAAGGCATCAACGACACGCCCCGCCACGTAAAGGAGCTGGCGCGCATTCTCAATGGCATCCGGTGCCGCATCAACCTTATCAGGTTTCATCCCATCCCGGGCACACCGCTGGAATCGTCCACCGATGAAGTGATTGAGCAATTTATGATCGATCTCAATGAAAAGGGAATCCGTACCACCCTGCGCGCCTCACGCGGACAGGACATCTTTGCTGCCTGCGGCCTACTATCGACCAAAGAGCTGGTAAAACGCCAGCAGGAGGATTATTGATTTAGGAAAAGGTATCTAATTACAGTTTAATGAATTTTTCAAAATTTGTTTACTTTAGCACCTAAAAAACAGCGTATGAAAAATATCGACACCTCCTTACTCTCCACCACCGAATGCTGGGGCGTGCAGATCAACGGATTGCGGCATTGCCAAAATTGTAAATGGACAGGCATCAGCGCGTGCGAAGGCAAGAATATAGTGAAGACCGGCCGCAATGCCAGAGGCTATCGCATCGGCGAAGAAGGTCTGATAGCTACCGACCGCCTCCTGCCAAAAAATAGAGCACAAGAAGCGAAGGCATGACACTACTGCCCGAAAAAACGCTGGAGAGGCTCAGCCGTTATCGCCGGCTATTGCTTCGTTATCAATATCTCGAAAAACCCTATATTTTTTCCGGCGACTTGGCCAACATGCTCCACGTCAATGCTGCCCACGTCCGGCGCGACCTGATGCTGCTGGGCGCTACCGGAAGCCGCACCCACGGCTACGACGTGCAGCAACTTATCCAATTAATAGCCCAACAGTTGCACTGCAACGAAACCACTCCTGCCTGCATCATCGGCTTTGGACACGCCGGAAGTTTTGCTCTGGAACTCTTTGGCAACGAGACCAGCCCCGTGAAAATCGCTGCCATCTTTGACAACTCAAACAAATCTATCGGGAAATCTTTTGAACAGGTGCCCTGCTATTCGATGGAAAACCTTGCGGAAATTATCAGCCGCCATAATATCAGCCTGGCTATCCTGGCTGATGATGATATCGATACCGAAAATCTCATCTCTTTACTCATCAGTTTTGGCATCAAAGGCATCATGAATCTTACTGCTGCCAATCTGCATCTGCCGGAGCACATCGCGCTCGAAGAGTTCGACTTTACCACCGCGATGATAAAGCTGGCTTATTTTGCAAAAAGAAATAATTGATAGGGCTACTGCGGGCGGGGTTCCATGTGTATAGTAGCTGCCATTCCCAAATCATCCCAAATCTGATTTTCGACCTTCTCGATGAGGTCGTGTGCTTCTTCCACGGTCATTTTGGGCGGCAGCTTTACATGAAAAGTTAATTCTTTGTGATCACCATATTCGTGCAAATGGATATGATGGATGCGCAGGTCGAGGGTGGTAATCTTATCAGCGGAAGCTGTAAGATGATGCACCAGATCAGGATGCGGCGCCTCTCCTAATAGGCGGCTTATGGCTTGTTTCAGTATTGTGTAACCAGCCCACAGGATCATGACGGCAACCAATATCCCCATCACACCATCGATCCACCAGAAATACTTTCCCAAGAATATCCCCACAAGGATAATCACCGACGAGATAGCGTCGGTGCGGTGGTGCCAGCCGTCGGCGCGTAACGAGCTGTAGTTTGTTTTTCGTGCGGCACCAAAGGCATACTGCGCGAGGCCTTCTTTTACAATTATAGAAATGATGGTGACTACGATGGCGATGGTTCCAAAATCTGTGGCCACGTGTTCAGAAATCTTTTTGATGCTTTCGGCGATGAATTCGTAGGCGACAAAACCAAGCAGTGCGGCGATGAGTACGCTGGCGATAAGCTCGGCGCGGCCGTGGCCAAAAGGATGTTCGTCGTCGGGCGGCTTAGCCGAAACGCGTGCTCCAAAAATTACAACCACCGAGCTTAACGAATCGGAGAGCGTGTGCCAGGCATCGGCGACAATAGCTACCGAACCGGTAACCATACCCGCCCAAAGCTTGAGGGCAAAGAGGAACAGATTAACACCAAACGATACCCATCCCTCCAGATAAGCTATCCGTGTGTTTTTTTTAGCCCTATTTTGATAATCGGTGACTTGCAATTAGTTTGTTTTTTTTTGACAAAAATAATATCAATGCCGCTTTGAGTTGTGAAAATCTGTGCTTGTTTACAGAAATATTAAAAAAACCCATCCAAAAAATCAGGCCCGGACACATATTAGCTAATGATTAATGAAGTAATTGCGGCTGGGGATAAGGTTATGACGATTTGGTAGTCAATTCCACCACCAGAAAATTTACCATTAAAGGCCGGCATCGATGTTTGGTCTAATTCGCTATGATTATCTTTCTTGTATCAACGATTTCTCCGTTAATCTCAAGGATACAAATATACATTCCATCAGGGTAAGCGGAGGACGAAAAATAAATTCGATTGATTCCTTTTGAGACGTTCGGCTGATGAACCACTTCATGTTTTTGACCCAATTCACTGATAATAGAAATCATAACATCTGCTGATTCATTTAATTCAAAGGATACTTCTGTTGTTCCCGAAAAAGGATTTGGTGAATTTCTGATTATCCTTCCGGCAAAATTTCTTTGATCCTTCGGGTCAGGCATCAGCTTTTCGTCAGTTTCCCCAAAAAGCAGGCTGATGTGATAATCCTTGCTTTGATTAAATTCTATGACCGAATTATTTGGAATTTCTAGTTTGGGAATAAAACCTCCAGAATGACATTGTAATAACCAGAATACTTTCTTTCCACAATTTATTTGATCTGTTTTTGAAGCAAAATCTTCATCTTTATAAATCTCACCCGGATATAGCTGAAGATACGAACTATACTCATCTTCAGGGCCAGTGAAACCATGCCCAAAAGTCCATAGAAACAAAAAGTCATCTTCTGTAAGTAGCGGGAAATCGCCCTGACCGGTAGCAAGACCATTGAATACCATTTCTAAATTTGCCTTCGTTGCACTATAGTCGACAATGGGAGCGTAAGGTGCATAATAAGTTAATGGGTTGTATTTATCCGCAATCCAATCAGAGGCTGGTATTGAAAAATCAATTCCATCCGCATACAATACATACACATTTTCATCCAGAAAGCCTTTTCCACCCAAATCCACGGGTTTAATCAGCATTTCCCAGGTGTTGTAAATCTCTGCCCAGAACTCCGTCCAGTGATAAAAACCTGTGGTGCCAGTGTAATCAAGCATTCCATTGGCATCACCTGGTGAAGTATGAACTTGCGCGCCACAAATTAGCACGGCATACTTTTGTTGTGCTTCAACAACATTGCCAACCAAAAAACCAAGCATTAAAATTAGTACAAACTTTTTCATAAGGCTAAAATGTTTATTTAATGTATTCAAGTGAATGTGTAACTACGTGTTTGCCCGATTGCAGTCGCACGAGGTATAATCCGCTCTTTACGTTTACGTTTTTTTTGGTTGTGGCATCCCACTGTACTTCATAGCTTCCCGCCAATAGATTTTTTTCCAGCAATACCTTCAATAATTCGCCTTTTAAGTTGTAGATTTTTAGTGTTGTCTTTCCGGGCGAAGCAGTATTGAAATTTATTGTGATGGTTTGTGAAAAAGGATTGGGGTATATTTTGAGTTCAATTTTATTAGGTTTTAGTAAAGGTTCTTCAACGTTGGAAACAATATCGGATTTTGTAAATAATATTTCGCTGTTTATTGACTGATCAATTGGCTTTCGATACATTAAATATAGTTTTTTATTAAAATTCACTGCGCAACTGTTCATGCTACTCCAATCCGATTCCGCAACGATGTATCCCTGCCAAGAATCATTTAGCTTGTAATAATGAACCAGTATACTTCCATTTTCGGTTTTTTCGGTATCAAAAATGTTTGAACGATTGTTTTCATCAACGATCACAATTTGTTCGCTTGGGTCTTCAACGATCAATTCAGGCTCCGACCAGTTGTTGCCTTCATGTTTGGCATAAAAGGTTCCGTCATTTGGGGGTGCTGTATAGGAAGTGTATTGTCGCCAGCAAATACGAGGTTGGTTGCTTAGTTCGATTGTGACTGCATTTTCTAAACATTGCATGTCCCCGAATATTGTAAAATCAGTCCAAATCTGGATTTTATAGGAACAAAAAAAAGTTCGGATAGCATCATAATTTTGACCGTATTGGCGAAAAAGTCCACTTAAGTAAATATTGTTGTCCGTACCCGTACATACATCACTTGCAGCATAAAAGTTGTTGTCATTAAACGGAGTATCTATTTCACTCCACTGTTGATTATCTAAAATTCTGTAAAAAATACTACCGTAATTCAAATCATGGTACCAAAAACAATAAACTCTATCATTCATATCAATTATCAACTTGTTTTTTCTTGCCCCGGGCATACCTTCGCTCACTGTATCCATATCACTCCATGTGCTACCGTCTGACGTTCTGAATACAATTAAGCTTTGTGTGGTAGAGTATGAATTGTAATCATAAGAAACAAAGAGATGATTTTCGGAATTTGATACAATATGAGGGCGCAAACACCACATGGAGTTATTTTGGGATAAATCCACCGGCGTTGACCATGTGGAACCGTCATCATATGATTTGGAATAATAAATCTTACTAAATGTTGGACTGTACATATGGGTCCACACACAATGGATAGTATTGCTATTATCAATGTAAAAATCTTGCATTTGATCCTGACCCTCCATATTCGATACATTCACAGGCGTGCTCCACTCTTGGGCGGTGGCAGAGAAGGCAAGGATAAAAGCAAGAGAGATTAATAAAAAAGACTTCATGATTTTTGTGTGTTAAAATGAAGCCCAAAGTTAGGATAATTTTGTAGGGAGAAATCAAGAAAAATACAACAAAAACTTTACGATGGGTAAGGATTTCAGAGAATAGTAAAGCGAACATAACCCACATTGCGTGGAAAATCTTGTCGGAGAATAAAAATCGGTTGATAACCCTATTAGTTATCAACACTTTATAACGGAAATATTTGTATGGTGCAC
>SABY01000196.1 GCA_009928785.1 Clostridia bacterium
GTAGAAGGTAGAAGGTAGAGGGTAGAAGGTAGAGGGTAGAAGGTAGAAGGTAGAAGGTAGAAGGTAGAAGGTAGAAGGTAGAAGGTAGAAGGTAGAAGGTAGAAGGTAGAAGGTAGAAGTTAGAAGGTAGAAGGTAGAAGTTAGAAGGTAGAAGGTAGAAGGTAGAAGGTAGAAGGTAGAAGGTAGAAGGTAGAGGGTAGAAGGTAGAAGGTAGAAGGTAGAAGGTAGAAGGTAGAAGGTAGAGGGTAGAAGGTAGAAGTTAGAAGGTTGAAGTTAGAAGTTAGAAGTTAAAAGTTAGAAGGTAGAAGTTAGAAGTTAGAAGTTAGAAGTTAGAAGTTAGAAGTTAGATGTCATGCTATATGACAAATAACAATTAACGAATAACAATTAACGAATAACAATTAACAATTAACAAATAACCAATAACAATTAACAATTCAGGAATGAAGTTTCGAATTCAAACCCCAATGGGGCGTCATCAATAAAAATGATTGGTAAAGGATTTTGGATTTAATAGCTGATGCTGATTATCTTAAAGCTGCGCTTGCCTTGCGCCAGATGCAGATCAGCAATGTCGCCGGTTTTTTTTAGCGAAAGCGCCTTTGCCAGCGGTGAGGTGAAAGCAATTTTTCCTTTTTTCAGATCGGCTTCGTCCACACCCACTATCTGAAACCGCTGCGTCTTGTCCGATGGCAGCATTTGCAGCATCACGATGGCGCCAAAATGAACCGTGTCCGTGGGCTGCGTTGCCGGGTCTATCTGACGTGCCGAAGCGATGCGCACATCGAGTTGCAGCAGCATCCCGTTGATGATGGTATGCATCGAGCGAAGCTCACTCTCGCTGCGGCTCTCCAGGCTTTTCTGTTCCTGCAGCAAAGCCGCCTTTTCATCCAGCAAAGCCTGAAATCCATTGGGTGTAACATAATTGGTGACGCCTTCCGGCAAATCCGGACGCTGCGGTATCCTGGGAGATTCTTGTTGATCGTCTTCTTTAACAAATGCCCTGCTCATCGTTTTTTGATTTTTGTTTCTTAACAGGTTCCAAAGGTATGATAAAATTTGTTGGCCCATGAAGTTGTCCGGTTACCGGGTTGATCAAAATGCTATTTTTGCTTTTTATCATTATTAAAAAAATATTTATGAATAAAATTGCATTGATAACCGGAGCTACCGCTGGTATTGGCGAGGCTATCGCCGAAAAATTTGCCCACAACAACATCGACGTAATCATCAGTGGCAGGCGCGTGGAACGGCTCTCGCAGCTCAAAGAAAAACTTGAAAAATCTGCTCCTGCCCGTGTGTTGCTCTTGCAGATGGACGTAACCAACCGCGACGAAGTGGAGCATGCCATCCATTATTTGCCCGACGACTGGAAAAAAATCGACATTCTGGTGAATAATGCCGGGCTGGCTGTAGGCCTCGACAAGCTCCACGAAGGCGCCATCGACGATTGGGAACGCATGATCGATACCAATGTGAAAGGTCTTCTGTATGTTACGCGACATGTGGTGCCGATGATGATAAAAAATGGCGGCGGCCACGTGATCAACATCGGGTCGATGGCCGGACGCGAAGTTTATCCGCGAGGCAACGTTTATTGCGCCACCAAACATGCTGTGGATGCACTCACCAAAGGATTGCGCATCGACACACTCGGGCAAAACATCAAAGTGTCGCAGATAGCGCCGGGACTGGTTGAAACGGAATTTTCGCAGGTTCGTTTTAAAGGCGACGATGAGCGCGCCGAAAAAATCTACCAGGGCTACCAGCCATTGCTACCTGAAGATATCGCCGACGTAGCCTTCTATCTCACCACGTTGCCGCCACATGTCTGCATCAACGACTTGGCAATTTCTCCTTTGGCGCAAGCCAATTCGTACGTGATCGAGAAAAAATAGCAAGGCGCGTGGTGCATGACGTCCGGCACATTTTTCTTAATGAGCTAATATTTTTAGAGATGATTTATGTATTAATAGGAATGAGTGTATTGTTTGTTGCAATTGGATTTATTGTGACAGAAAATAATGCAAAATATCTTCTCGCTGGCTACAACACTATGCGTGAAGCCGACAGAGAGAAGGTAGATATTAAAGCGTATATAGCCTATTTCAGAAAGTTTCACATCTTTTTGGGGATTTCATTTCTGATTTTTGGGACGCTCTTGTATTATTTTATTGATGAAAATGCAGGTGGAATTTTCTTAGGGGTTTATCCAATTTTGGCCTATATCTATTTTATTGCAACAAGCACTAAATATTCAAAAGGTACTAAATGGAATAAAGTTGGAATACTAATTCTTATCGTCACTTTGGTTTTCGTGACAGTACTTTTGGGATACGGTTTCAAAGAAAACACACTGGCATTCGATTCTCAGAGTATCGAATTTAAAGGGATGTATGGAGAAACGCTGACGGAACCGCAAATCTCAAGCATTGAACTCGTGAATCAAATACCCAGGATTACTTTAAAAACAAATGGATTTGCACTTGGCAGCATTAATAAAGGATATTTCAAAACGGAAGGCGGAGAAACAATCAAATTGATACTGAACTCTGACAATAAGCCGTACATACTATTTACAAAATCAAATGGCGAAAAGATTTATTATTCGGCCAAGTCTGAACCGAACGAAAAACTACTGAATGAAATAAAGGAAGTTCTTCCTAAATAAAAGAGCCACAGCAGCAAATGAAACCATTTCGTAAAATCCTGCTTTCGATTCAGCTTTTTCGCCGGCGGTACCTCACCGACCGGCAGTACATGCTGGCGCTTAGCGTAGTAATTGGTTTCCTTAGCGGGCTGGCTGCCGTGATCATCAAAAACGCAGTGCATTTTATACAGGGTGTGCTCACCTCAGGTTTCGATATTCGTTTCGACAATGTGATGTTCATTTTCTATCCCATCATTGGCATCATCATCACAGTGATTTTCATCCGATTTATCTTGCGGCAGTACGTGGGCGACGGCGTTCCGAGTGTGCTCTATTCCATCAGTAAGAATAAAGGGATACTCAAGGCGCACAACATGTTTTCGTCGATAATCACCAGCAGCATCACGGTTGGCTTTGGAGGCTCCGTAGGTCTTGAAGGCCCCACCGTAGCCACCGGTGCAGCCATTGGCAGCAACATAAGCCGGTTTTTGCGCCTCAACTACAAGCAAACCATCACCATGCTGGCGGTGGCCAGTGCCGCTGCAATGTCGGCTATTTTTAAATCACCAATTGCGGCCATCGTTTTTGCTGTGGAGGTAATCATGCTCGATCTTACCATTGCTTCGCTTACACCACTTTTGTTGGCTTCGGTAACGGCAGCGCTCACTTCCTACTTCTTCCTGGGCATGACGGTGCTCTATCCTTCCGACATCATCAGCGGATTTCGCATGAAAGATATTTGGCTTTATATCTTGTTGGGTATCTTCACCGGACTTGTCAGCCTTTACTTTACGCGCATCTATCTCTATTTTCAAAATTTCTTTAGTAAAATTTCAAAATGGTATTGGCGCCTTGCCATCGGCGGAATATCGCTGGGCGTGATTGTATTTCTGTTTCCTTCGCTTTATGGCGAAGGCTACCGCGCCACCAACTCAGTGCTGCACGGACAAACGGATACGCTTTTCGAAAACAGTCTTTTTTATGGCTTTCAGGATAATCTCACGGCGGTTTTTATTTTGCTGAGCATAGTGCTTATTTTGAAGGTGATGGCCACGTCGCTTACATTCGGAG
This sequence comes from Clostridia bacterium, assembly GCA_009928785.1. Classification (GTDB taxonomy): domain Bacteria; phylum Bacteroidota; class Bacteroidia; order Bacteroidales; family 4484-276; genus SABY01. The sequence goes on from SABY01000196.1 coordinate 3,722, forward strand.
CCGGTGGTATTGGAGGCATCTTTGCGCCAACACTTTTTACCGGTGCCCACGCCGGATTATTTTTAGCACTGGTTTTTAAAGAAATTGGTTTTGCTGATCTCTCCGAAACCAATTTCGCATTGGTAGGCATGGGCGGATTGATAGCCGGTGTAATTCAGGCTCCGCTTACAGCCATTTTCCTCATTGCCGAAATCACCCAGGGGTATGCCCTCTTTATGCCGCTAATGATCACGGCGGTAATCTCATTTATGACCATCCGGTTATTTACGGCCAACTCAGTTTATACCATTCAATTGGCCAAGCGTGGCGAACTGATGACACATCATCAGGATAAAAACGTGCTCGCCATGATTGACTTGAACGAACTGATCGAAACAAATTTTAAAGTGGTGGATGGCGACGCAACCTTAGGCGATCTGGTAACGGTGATCGAAGATGCCAACCGCAACATCTTCCCGGTTATCGATAAAGAGGGGTATTTTCTGGGGCACGTAATTCTCGACGACGTGCGTCACGTTATGTTTAAGCCCGAAATATACACCTCCACGACTGTGAAAGACCTGATGCGCATTCCTGTTTACACCATCTCGCCCGACGATACTGTGGAACAGATTGCGCAGAAGTTTCAATCCAGCGGCAAATACAACCTGGCGGTCCTAAGGCAGGGAAAATATCTGGGCTACATCTCCAAAGCCAATCTCTTCGGACAATACCGCGCCAAACTCAAAGAAGTGTCAGAATATTAACCAATCAACTTTACTTTCCGTTGTTTTCCGCCACCGTCCAAAAAAGCATTAGCAGTGGGGTGTTAGAAATGGTGGTGCTTAAAGCCGGTGATTTTTTTGTGATAGATGATGGGCGAGCAGAGATTTTTATACTTTTGCCGCGGAGAAATGCCGGAGTGGTCGAACGGGGCAGACTCGAAATCTGCTGGCCGGCATAGCTGGCCCGGGGGTTC
>SABY01000197.1 GCA_009928785.1 Clostridia bacterium
ATTATTAACAGTTTCATCTGCGAAATCGGATCAAATTTTTAAAAAGGATTTTGAACCAACCTCCCTATTTCTGCAATTACCATTGTTGTGCCGTCAGCTTTTGGCAAATGTCCTATCGGCAGATTATGTATTTTTGCCCAAAAAAAACTATGCGCCACCTTATTGCACCTTCCGTTTTATCAGCCAACTTTGGCCATCTTTCTGCCGAAATAGAGATGCTCAACCACAGCCTTGCCGACTGGATTCATGTGGATGTGATGGACGGCGTGTTTGTTCCCAATATCTCTTTTGGCTTCCCCATCATTAAATATTTGAAGTCGGTAGCCGAAAAGCCACTCGATGTGCATTTGATGATCGTGAAACCTGAGCGTTACTTTAAGGAATTTAAAGAGAGCGGCGCCGATCTGCTTACCATTCAGTACGAAGCCAGCACGCATCTGCACCGGAGCATCCACGCCATCGGCGAGCTGGGGATGCTGCCCGGCGTAGCCATCAACCCCCACACCAACATACTGTTGCTCGAAGATATTATCGCCGATGTGCACCATGTGCTGGTGATGAGCGTAAATCCCGGTTTTGGCGGACAGAGGTTTATCGAACATAGCCTGGCGAAAATTGCGCAACTAAAAGAGTTGATTTTGGATAGCACCTCGCAGGCACTCATCGAAGTGGATGGCGGCATTACTTTGGAGAATGCCCCGCAGCTTCTTCGTGCCGGTGCCGACATTTTGGTGGCCGGCCACACCATTTTTTCGCAGCCCGACCCGTCAGCAATGATCCGTCAGCTCAAGGAACTAACCCTGGCCTAAAGACTTGGGATTATCACTAATCACTAACCCAGGCCTTCAGGCCTGGGGTAAAAAGAGAAAAAGAATCACACCGGGCTTTAGCCCAAACAAATAGCATGTTTATGATAAGTTCATGGAAAGATACTAATGTAAAAGGTTTGCGGGCTTTAGCCCAAAGGCTTCAGATCTGGTTTTCTGGCCCCGTTCTGGATGGCCGCGTTATTGGGGCGCCGAGGATAGTCTATAAACAATTCATAATATTAGTGCCAAAATGATTTACCAAAATGTCGCACTAATTGGCGCCGGCCGTGTAGCGCATCATTTAGCGAAAGCGATAAACAACAGTGGCCGGAAAATCGTGCAGGTTTATAGCCGCCGCATCGCCCATGCTGAAGAACTTGCCTCAGCCTACAAGGCTGCCGCTACCGATGAGATTACTAATCCCGACGCCTCCGCGGATATTTACATCATTGCCATTTCTGACGATGCCATTGCAGAGGTTGCCGGTCAATTGGCTGTGGCCAACAAAATGGTGGTGCATACTTCCGGCTCCACGCCCATGGATGTGTTGCAGGCAGCTTCGTCAAATTATGGCGTGCTTTATCCGCTGCAGTCGTTTGCCTTTAATCAGGAAATTGATTTTTCTCAAGTTCCGCTTTGTATAGAAGCTGCTGATCCCGACGCCAAAGAAAATCTCATGCAACTGGCGCGCAGCCTGAGCCGCGACGTGCGACAAGTCGATTCTGATACGCGCATGCAAATTCATATAGCCGCTGTATTTGCTAATAATTTTACCAACTTTATGTATTTGATGGCGCAGGAAATCCTGGCTGATGGGAAAGTAGATTTTGATATCCTGATGCCGCTCATCGAAGAGACTACCCGCAAACTGCAGCTCCAGCATCCGCATAACGCGCAAACCGGCCCGGCCCGGCGTGCCGACAATGGGATCATCCGCAAGCATCTCGATCAGTTGCGGGATCATCCCGAAAAACAGGAGATTTACAAATTACTTAGTCGGATTATTCAGCAACATTTTCAAAAAAAATAGTATTCTTCTTTCATCGATTCCAATTAATACTTTTCACATGGTTGTAAAAAATTACAAAGAGCTTCTCAAAAATATTACTACCCTCATTTTCGATTATGATGGCGTTTTCACGGATGGCAAAGTGCTGCTTACCGAGAATGGCGAGCAGTTGCGCACGGCCAACGTAAAAGATGGCTATGCGCTGCAACTGGCCAAAAAGAAAGGTTACCGCATCGTGGTGATTTCGGGCGGTACTTCCGAATCGGTGCGCCTGCGTATGATTGGACTTAAGATTCACGACGTTTTTATCCGCGTGGAACACAAGTTGAAAATTTACCACGACTACATTCAGAAAAATGAACTCCACCCGCGCGAGGTACTTTATATGGGCGACGACATCCCCGACCTGCAGATTATGCGCGAAGCCGGCGTGGCGGTTTGTCCGGCTGATGCTGCCGAAGAAGTGAAGGAAGTGTCGCACTACATTTCGCATCTCAAAGGTGGCGAAGGATGCGTGCGCGAAATCCTGGAGCAGGTGATGAAGGTGCAGGGAAAGTGGATGAACGACGACGCTTATGCCTGGTGATGATGTTAGTAAATGGCGAAAATTATCGGACAGTCTGGATGCAGGACACTTCGGTGTTTATGATCGAGCAAAACCTACTGCCTTTCCGGTTTGAAATTGTTGAGTGCAAAGATTATGAGCAAACCTGTGTTGCTATCAAAACAATGGTGGTGCGTGGCGCTGGTGCGCTGGGAGCCGCTGCCGGTTTTGCCATGGCGCAGGCATTTTTACAAAATAAACCATCCGAATTTGTCGATGCTGCCCGCCGTACCATCGAAGCTACCCGTCCTACCGCGCGCAATCTTTTTTATGCTGTGGAGCGCGTTTACCGGGCTGGCCTGACATCTCCACAAGCTGCTGCTGACGAAGCGCAGGCTGTAGCCGACAACGATGCCGCCGATTCGCAGGCCATCGGAAGATATGGGAATGAATTAATAAAAAATGGCTTCCGCATCCTCACCCATTGCAACGCCGGCTGGCTGGCCTTTGTGGATTACGGCACCGCGCTCTCGCCCATTTATCAGGCGCATGAGCAGGGTAAAAATGTTTTTGTGTGGGTGGACGAAACGCGGCCGCGCAGCCAGGGCGCCCGACTTACTGCCTGGGAGCTAAATAATGCAAAAATTCCACATCGCATCATCGCCGACAACGCGGCAGCCTGGCTCATGGCGCAGGGCAAAGTGGATATGGTGATCACCGGCGCCGACCGTATTGCCGCCAACGGCGATACCGCCAACAAAATCGGGACGCTCGGAAAAGCCCTTGCAGCACATACTTTTGGGATTCCTTTTTATATCGCCGCGCCTTTGTCAACTTTCGACCGCAACTGCAAAACCGGAATAGAAATAACGATTGAAAACAGAAACCAGGACGAGGTGCTTTTTCAGGAAGGGCCTGATGCGCAGGGTGTGGTGCATCGCATTTGTGTGGCCTCGCCGGGTTCCGGGGCGCTCAATCCCGCATTCGACATTACGCCGGCACGCTTTATCACCGGCATCATCACCGAAAAGGGAATTATAAAACCCGATGCTGCCGCTATTGCGGAATTACTCCTGTGAGATTTGTATCAGCGACACTTCGGCTGAGCCGCCTTCGGGTTGCAGGCTGATCCAGTTGTTGTCTTCGCTGAACCACTTGTATTGCCCACCAACTTTTACGATGTAGTCGCGCTGCCCGTCCGATTCAGGAATGTTGATCACAAAGCCGCCATTTTTCGCATCACCTTTGCCGTAGTTCAAAAAGAGTTTAAACTCGCGGCCACTGGTGTTGCGCGCCTTCACCACCACATAGCTCTCCTTGCGCCCCTGGCGTGGCACCGGCTGAAAGTCGTAGCGTTTCAGCACATTGTCGTCGAGCATTTCACTGCTTTTCACCACATCCACCACCACGTTTGCTTCTATAATTTTTGAAATCTGCCGGATGCGCTCATTGGGATAAGTTTCGGTGGGCAGAATTTTGGCGGCAGCCATGTACGACTGGATGGCGTTGTCGTAAATTTTCTGATCAAAATAGCGGTCGGCATCACGAATCACGGCATTGTATTCCTGCCTCACTTTTTCGTAGGCTGCTGCCAGCGCCGCATCAATTTCGGCAATGCGCTGTGTGGGATAGGCCTCCTGCGGAAATATTGCCGCCGCCTGTTTGTAGGCTGCCTTGGAGTTTTCGTAGCTTCCGGCGTCGAAATGAAAGTCGGCAGTTTTTATCAGCGTCTGATATTGTTCTTGTTTCTCTGCAAGTGCGGTCGCTTGATCAGCCAACGACGCCAGCAAAGTTTCTATTTCCGAAATTCTGGTTTTCGGATAGGTTTCGTCGGGTTTTAGTCCGGCGGCTTTTTGGTATTCCGCTTTCGCGGATAAATATTCTTGTGCAGCAAATGCCTGGTCGGCGGCGGCGATGGCTGAAGTGTAAGCCGCATCAGTTTCGGCCAGCGACGCCAGCAAAGTTTCTATTTCCGTAATTCTGGTTTTCGGATAAGTTTCGTCGGGTTTTAGTCCGGTGGCTTTCTGGTATTCCGCTTTTGCTGAAGCGTAATCTTCTGCAGCAAACGCCTGGTCGGCACTGGCGATGGCGGAAGTATAAGCGGCATCGGTTTCAGCCAGCGACGACAGCAAATTCTCTATTTCTGTAATTCTGGTTTTCGGATAGGTTTCGTCGGGTTTTAGTCCGGTGGCTTTTTGGTAATCCATTTTAGCGGAAGCGTACTCTTCGGCAGCAAACGCCTGGTCGGCTGCGGCAATGGCGGAAGTATAGGCCGCATCGGTT
>SABY01000198.1 GCA_009928785.1 Clostridia bacterium
GGTAGGCGGTGAATTCCTCCGGGTCTAATTTTGCCACCTCGGCGGTATCGAATAGTTTCATAAAAATCCCTTCTTTTAATTCTACCGGAATCCGATCCAGTTTATTTAAATTTTTTAATACAAATAGCCATTTATCATATTTGGTTTTCAGCTCTTGTTCCTTCTTGTTAAACTTCGGCATTTCAAAATACACAAAGGTGAGCTTGTCGTAAAAGACCTTGTGTGTTTCGAGGTCTGTGAGTTTTACATCGTGCCTGAACTTCTCGGCCTGCGCCTGGTCCTGGTCAAACACAAAATCGAGTATGGCTATGAGATACACATTGCGCAATTCAAAATTCCAATCCTGCCCTTTGACGGCCTGCTCCTGAATGGGGAAGGTGGAATAATAAACCGTGCGGTCTTTAAAGAATTTCTGTTTCGCTTTTTGTAGCTCAACGATGAACTTTTCGCCCTTTTCGTTGGTGCAGTACAAGTCGAAAATGGCTCTTCGGCTATCGTAGTCCTGGGGGAGTTTTTCGGCGGGCAGGTATGATAAATCAACAATTTCGCCTTCCACATCGCGCAAAACCTGGTTCAGAAAATCAAGCAACAGATCCTTGTTTGGTTCTTCACCAAACAGCCTTTTAAAACCGTAATCGGTAAAAGGATTGATGTATTTTGCTTTGAAGTCGGTCATCGCAGTTAATTTCCCTCAAAAAATAATTTGCCACAAATTTACAATTTCCTTTTGATTTGCCGCTGTGGTTTTTTAAAATTAGACCTTTTACCGCAGAGCGATCAGAGGTTTCGCAGAGAACACCGAGAAAAACTCCGATGCCTCTGAGGCTTCTCTGTTATCTCTGTGGTTTTTTCCCATCATAATTTTTACCGCAGCGCAAGCAGAGGCTTCGCAAAGAACACAGAGAAAAACTCTGCTCCCTCTGTGTCTTCTCCGCTGCCTCTGTGGCTTATCGTAATTGGGTATTTTACACTTTCCAAATTAAACCCCTTCAAGCACCGTTTCAAGTTCGGTTAGCGAAAACTGAAATTGTTTTGAGATTTCGGTTTCAATTAACGATGAACGATTAACAATGAACAACGAACAATGAACACTGAATTATTTATTCGTTAAGTTTAAAAAGTTTTATCAGGTTATTGTTAATCTGTTTCATAACCTTACTATCTGTTTTTCCCAATAATCCAATGGCAAGTAGCTTATCAATGGTTGCAATTTTTGAAAGCCTGATGAGCGATTCTTTTTTAAGCCCGTTTCTGACAGAAGGTTTTAAAACGATGTCGGTTTCGTCCTTCCACTTTAGCTGTGTGGAGATAAAAGCTAAAGTTAAGTCCATTTCGCCATCTACAAGCACCAGGGCTGATCGGTTGGTTTTACCTGATAAATCGGTAAAAGGAACGGAATAAGAACAATGTCTCCTTTCTGCATCAGTATTTTTCTTTTAAATCTTCGACAGAATAGAGGTTTTCTTCATTCTTTAAAAAATCGTAGGTTTTTGATTGGCTCACCAGTTTTTCGATTCCCTTTTGCAAAACTTCTTCCTCATATTTTTTAAGAATGAAGTCGGCAAAATCAGCTACTTCGCGTACTTTATCATGGGGAAGCCGGGCTAAATTATTTAGGGTCTTGTGTATTAATGATTCCTTAAGCATGAGTAGTACGGTTTTGTTTGTTTTTGCAGAGCGCAAAGCGCAAGTTGCATTAAATTTATTTTGCTGTGTGTTTTGTTTTGGCTTCAAAAATACAAATTCCTTTTGAATAGCCGCAGGCTTTAGCTTGAGAAAATATAATTGCATGAATTTTCACAGGCTAAGCCTGTAAAAATAAAGTGGACGAGGTGCAACACCACCGCAGCCACCGGACTTCGACAGACCCAGTCACCGCAGACGTAATGTTGTTTCTATTCAAACTCCTTCAAGAACTGTTTCAAGTTCGATGAGCGAAAACTGAAATTGTTTTGAGATTTCGGTTTCAATTAACGATGAACGATTAACAATGAACAACGAACAATGAACGATGAACAATGAACACTGAACAGTTAATCATTACCCCCTACCTGGCCTGGATGCTGATCTGCTGTATGGTGCCATCGGTTTTGTAGTCGATGCTGGCGCCGCTGCCAGTGTATCCAAAGATTTTGAAATAATACAATTCGCCGGGATTGAGTCCGCCAAAGATGGCTTTCTCCACTCCGTAACTGATATTTAAGTTGGAAAAGTCGTCGCTCACGGAGGTGCCGTCAGCAGGCATTTCAATATTCTCAAAACCGGTGTTGCTCATGCGTATCAGATATCCGTCGGGCTTGGTATCTCCGGTGGCATCCGTCCAGTGCAGGGTGATGCAGTGTGCTGAGAAATCGGTGGCGTGGTGTGTGGGTTCGGGGGCAAAGGTTGCGCCTACATTCCAGACGAGGTAAACCCATTCAGGGTGATCAACAAATGGGTTGCGGTTTTCCTGAATGGCAAACACCGCATTGTTGCGGTCGGTTTCTTTTTGTGAAACGGGATCGTTTTCGTGCCACTCGCCGAGCATTTCCAAAAACCAGGTTTCGTACACCGGAAAGCTATTGTTCATTAGTACGGCGTTGGCTTCTGCGGAGTTGCTGTACCATCCGGCAATCACATTTTCGTAGCGGGTGGCCATGTAAAAATAGATGCGGGCAAAGTCGCCTTTGTATTCGTCGATGGGTTCGAACACAGTTCCGGAATATCCCGAAATACTGCACGAGCCAACTTTGCTGCCGTTGGATGAAGTGAAGGTTGGGCTGGATGTTTCACCAAAAGGAAAACTACCTCTTTTATTATTTACCCAACCATCAGTAGGCACCAGATGAAACAGGTCAGTGTTCATTGGTGAAGCTTCATTGAACCAGCTTTTGGGAAACGAGTGCTCGCGGTTATAGCAATCGCATTCTTTATTGTAGCTCCCACATTCATGGGTGCCAAAGGTAAAGCTGCAGTTGGAGTACATATCCCACACTTTGCCGTCGGCGCGTTTGTCGGTGGATTGATAATCGGTCCATAATTGACTGTAACCTCGTACCGTGTGTCCTTTGATGATGTTATAAAGCGCGGTTTTTAGCCCGGCGCCGGTTTTGCCGGCAGCAGCATCGTAATAGCCCTCAGGAGGCTGGGCATACAGGAATGGCTGTACAGAAAATATTGCCAGCAGGAGGAGTAAGTGTAGTGCCGTTTTTTTCATGTTATGATTTGTCTTTGGAAGTCGTTTTAATGTTTTATCTTATCTTTTTTTTTAATTATTAAAACTCTGGATTTTTACCTTGCCACAGCATCCACGTGCATTACACCTGAGCCGGTTTTATAGCGGATGTTGCTGCCCGAGCCGGTGTAGCCAAAGATTTTGAAATAATACCTCTGCCCGGCAGTAAGGCCACCAAAGATGCATTTTCCTATGCCATAGGCTACATTTTTGTCGAAGAAGTCGTTGGGGAAAGCAACACCGTTTTGCGGCACAGTGATGTCGTCGAAACCGGTGGGGCTCATGCGCACCAGATAGCCCGCAGGCAGTAAGTCGCCGGTAGCATCTTTCCACTGCAAAGTGATGGTTTGCGACGAAAACCCGGTAGAATAGCTGGCAGGCTCGGGCAACAGACCGTCGCCCCAGATGAGTCCGGCAAATTCCGGGTGATCGACAAATGGGTTGCGGTTGTATTGATAGAGGCTGTAGATAATTTCGTTGCGTTCGGTTTCGGCTGCATCCACCGGATCGGCAATATGCCATTCCATCATTGCGGTAAGCACTCCCAAATATCCTACGCCATTAGATGAACTTCCGGTGACGTGATCCATAATTTCGAGGTCAGGCTCACCGGTGTGGTCGCCTTCGTAGCGCGTGCTCATATAAAACATAGCGCGGGCAATGTCGCCTTTCACGGCGTCGCGTGGCTCCCACGAGTCGGCGTCGCTGTAGCAGCCGATGGCTTCCGGGTGCGGCGTCCCGCCATTGTCGAAGTCTTTGTTGCCGCGGCTTGAATTTACAGTTACATCTGCCGGACGCAAGGCATGCAGATCGGTGCCGGCGCCTTTGGAGGTGCCAAAGTCGCCGTGCGACTTCGGCCACAGATGCTCCCGGTTCCAGCCATCGCCGCCACTGTTGAAGTCGGTCTTGGGAATGGAGGTGCCTTTGTAGATAAGCATGATCAGCGAAGCATCCTGCAGGTCTTCGTCGAGCTGCATCAGGGCTGCTTTCGCCGCTTCATAATTTATTTTGGTGTGGACATCGATAATGTTGTGCAGCGCGGCTTTGAGCGCTTCGCCCTGTAGTCCGTTAGCTTCGTTGTAGTATCCGGCGGGGACTTGTCCCAGAGCGCTCATCCACAACAGGCAAAGCGCAAGCAGCCAGGAGGCAGTTTTCATACAGTAAGAATGTTAGTCAGAAAAATCGGTGGCAAAAGTAATACTTCCTGCCGGCTGGCATTGGTTTTTAATAAAATGTCAAGCCCAACATTTCCGATCACATCAGAAGAGACTGTCTCTGTGTTAAATTTGATTTTTTACCGCAGCGTTAGCAGAGGTTTCGCGGAGAAAACAGAGGAAATCTCTGCTCCCTCTGTGGCTTCTCTGCTGGCTCTGTGGTTTTTTCGAAGGAACGCGGACAAGCGCGGATCTTGCGGATTTACA
>SABY01000062.1 GCA_009928785.1 Clostridia bacterium
GCGCCATACTTTTTTTTACTTCATTATTCATGATTCGATATTCTGCGGTTCGCTATTCAAAAAAATCGAATCTCGAATATCGAACACCGAATCTCGAATGCTGAAGTAGTGTGATATTCGATGAATTTGAATTCTCCGAAAACGACGAAAAGAAGAAAAAACCAACGGCGTCGCTTAGAGCGACACCGTTGGTAAACTCTTAGCGCCCAAGACTCAGTTTCGCCCAAAACCACGGCGGACTGAGAACTGCCTCTCTTGGGCTGTATCAAAGCCCGCCACACGGTGGGATGTCGGCTCTAAAAAAGAAAAGAGGAAACCGATGTCGCCCCGTTGGGGCTATGATGTTTTTTTCACGACGTACAATAACAAAGCGCTACGCACTTTGCTAATGATGTCGCCCCGTTGGGGCTTAGCTGCAAAATCATTTTATATCGTAATTCCATTTTTACTTGCTGCCTTCTACCCACTACCTACTACCTGCCTACTGTGGACTGCGACCTGAGACCTGTGGACTGAAGCCTGTGGACTGAGGACTGTGGACTGAAGCCTGTGGACTGCGACCTGCGACCTGTGGACTGAAACCTGTGGACTGAAGCCTGTGGACTGAGACCTGTGGACTGAAGCCTGTGGACTGAAACCTGTGGACTGAAAGCTGCGGACTGAAACCTGTGGACTGAGACCTGTGGACTGAAACCTGTGGACTGAGGACTGTGGACTGAAACCTGTGGACTGAGACCTGTGGACTGAGGACTGTGAACTGAGGACTGTGAACTGTTAATTTCCCACCTTCTTCTCGATGGCATCGATGCGATCGACAATTTTCTGAAGGTTGCGGAAATGTACGTAAGCTTTTCGGTATTTGCCTGCTTCAAAGGCCGGTGAGCCAAATAAGATAGCATCTTCTTTTACATTGCCTGAAATGCCTGATTGTGCGGCTATTTTTACATTATCACCAATTTTGATATGACCAATGATACCTACCTGCGCGGCTATCATGCAGTTGCGTCCTATGTGTGTGGAGCCGGCAATGCCGGTTTGGGCAGCAATAACGGTGTTTTCGCCAATCTCCACGTTGTGGGCTATTTGTATCAGATTGTCGAGCTTTGCTCCGCGACGTATGATGGTGGAGCCGAGCGTGGCCCGGTCGATGCAGGTGTTGGCACCAATTTCTACATGATCCTCAATAATCACATTGCCGATTTGTGCTATCTTTTTGTATTGATTGTCGGTTTGTGGCGCAAAGCCAAAGCCATCGGCACCGATAACAGCTCCCGAATGGATGACGCAATGTGCTCCGATTTGGTTGTCGGAGTAGATTTTGACACCAGCAAAAACCGTGGTGTCGTTGCCGATTTTGGTATTGTCGCCAACAAAAACCTGCGAATAAATTTTGGCGTTGTCGCCAATCACCGCATGGTCGCCAATCACCGCCTGCGGACCGATGTAAACATCATTTCCGATGGTAGCGGTAGGTGCAATGGAAGCATCTGGTGAAACACCTTTTTTGTTGAGCATAATCTGATTGTAAACTTCGAGCAATTGCGCGAAAGCGCCATAAGCATCCGCCACGCGGATAAGCGTTGGTGCAACCGGCTCCCTGGCATCAAAATCTTTATCCACAATCACTATCGAAGCCTTGGTTTCGTAAATGAAATGCTTGTATTTGGGATTGGCCAGAAACGACAAGGCGCCTGGCTCACCTTCTTCAATCTTGGCTAATTTATCGACGGTTACTTCCGGGTTGCCATCGACGGTACCTTGCAATAATTCTGCTATTTGTTGTGCTGTAAATTTCATCTGTTTTCAGAAATAGTGGTGCGTGTATAATCAATCAATTCGTGTTTCATTTTGCAAAATTTAAAAAGTCAATTTCGGATATTAGAACCATTGCTCATATTGTTTAGGATAGCAAACAAAATATTTGGTTACATCTGCCGAGAGCACTTCGGCATTTAATTGATCCGAAATCTGAGCATAATCCTTTGCCGTGCCATCGCGAAAGATGATATTGATATTTTCGTGCGCCGGGTCGTAGGCTGTGTTGATGGCCTTGCCGGCAATGAGCAGGTAGCTTATTTCGTCGTGGCTGAAGTTGGTTTTTTGATGGATGGTCTGGCGCAAGTCGTCGAGTTGCTGCGGATCGGTGGGCAGGCGTGTGAGGTTGGTGCGGAAAAGCTGCCGCTGCACCAGTTGGTTGCTAAGCATATTTAGCACAGGGTCTTTGCAGTGGCACCACTCTTTTATCGAACTGAAAATGTCGAAATCGTCGAGTTGTCCAAAAGTGTGGAGCAACTCCGGGTCAAGATCAAAACTGCGCTTTTGCGGAATGTCATAAAGAAAGGTGCGCAGTGAGGTAGTAGAAAAAATCTGCTCGCCCTGCTGCGCCAGCCAACGCGCCCGGCGCACAATACTTATGAGCATTTGCTCGGCGGCAATCACGGTTTTGTGCAGATAAACCTGCCAATACATCAGGCGACGCGCCACGATAAATTTGTCGATGCTGTAAATGCCCTTGGCTTCGATGGCCGGTTGGTCATTGTGCACATCCAACATCTTTATGATGCGGTCGGTATTGATAACCCCTTCCGAAACGCCGGTAAAAAAGCTGTCGCGTGTCAGGTAGTCGAGCCGGTCCATGTCGAGCTGTCCCGACACCAGACGGTGCAGGAAATGCTTAGGATAGGTGTCGGTGTAAATGGCTATCGCCGTATCCATATCCGGACCCACAAGGCTGCGCAGGTGTTGCATAAAAAGCAGCGAGAGCGCTTCGTGACTCATGTCGGGCACCAACGCGCGCTCCAGCGAGTGGGAGTAAGGGCCGTGGCCAATGTCGTGTAGCAAAATGGCCAGCAACACGCCACGCTCTTCGGCGGCAGTAATGGTATGCCTTTTCGAACGCAAAACCTCCAGCGCCTGCTGCATCAGGTGCATGGCGCCTAAGGCATGGTGAAAACGGGTGTGCAAAGCACCGGGATAAACCAGATGCGTCATGCCCAGTTGCTTGATGCGGCGCAAACGCTGAAAATATGGATGCTCGATTACATCAAAAACCAACGCATGGGGCACGCTGATAAATCCATAAACCGGATCGTTGATGATCTTTCGTTTGTTACGCTCTTGCTTCACGCTGAATGGGAATTGGATGAGGCCGGATTTCGCTCTTCGTTAAAAATCATTAACCCCATGAAATAATAAAGCAGCCATGCTTGTTTGTTAATTACTTTATTAAAAATAAAACAAAAGTACATCTATTCATTAAACCTCCTATCTGGCATGGATAAAATCAAAATTTTGTGGGCTGACGACGAAATCGAATTATTGAAACCTCATATTATGTTTCTCGAACAAAAGGGCTACCATGTTTCATCGTCCAACAACGGCAACGATGCCCTGGACATGTTGCGCCAGGAAGCCTTCGACATTGTGTTTCTCGATGAAAATATGCCCGGACTCTCCGGCATCGAAACGCTGGCAGAGATAAAGCAATTGCAACCTCACCTTCCGGTGGTGATGATTACCAAAAGCGAAGAGGAGGCCATCATGGAAGATGCCATCGGTTCTAACATTGCCGATTATCTCATCAAGCCGGTTAAGCCAAATCAGATATTGCTTTCGCTGAAAAAAAACCTCGAGAATCGCAAGATCGTTAGTGAGAAAAAAACTTTTGCTTATCAGCAGGATTTTCGCAGCATCGGTATGGAGATATCCAGCAACCTGGGTCACAGCGAATGGATAGATGTGTATAAAAAACTTGTACGCTGGGAACTGGAGCTTTCACGCTCGCAGGACGAAGGCATCATCGAGGTGCTCAAAATGCAGAAAGAGGAAGCCAATCAAATATTTGCCAAATACATTGAGCGGCAATACCTCGACTGGATCAACGGACGAACCGAGGATAAACCTTTGCTTTCGCATACCGTTTTCCGCGACAGGGTTTTGCCGCTCGTCGATAATAATTCCAACCTTTTCGTCATCCTTATCGACAACATGCGCTACGACCAGTGGAAGGTGCTGCAACCGATTATTGAGCAGTTTTTCCGCATCGAATCCGACGACATTTATTACAGCATTCTGCCCACTACCACACAATATGCGCGCAATGCTTTTTTTGCCGGACTGCTGCCCAGCGAGATAGAAAAGAAATACCGCAACTACTGGGTGAACGAAGACGAAGAGGGTACCAAAAATCAATACGAGGAGGAGCTGCTGCGCGAGCAGCTCAAACGCCATGGCAAAGATGTGAAGCTTTCGTACCACAAAATTCTCAACCTTACCGCTGGTCGCAAATTGGTAGAAAATATGTCCAATTTGATGCAGAATAACCTCAACGTGATTGTTTATAATTTTGTGGATATGCTCTCGCACGCCCGTACCGAGATGGAAATCATCCGGGAACTTGCCGACGATGAGCCTGCCTATCGTTCGCTTACCATCTCCTGGTTTGAGCATTCGCCGCTGATCGACATCATGCGCTTTATCGCCTCCAAAGGCGCCAGCGTGGTGCTCACCACCGACCACGGCTCCGTGCGTGTGCAAAACCCCGTGAAAGTAGTCGGCGACCGAAACACAAATACCAATTTGCGCTACAAAACCGGACGAAGCCTCAACTATAATAAAAAGGAGGTGTTCGAGGTGCGTAGTCCTTCCGAAATATTCCTGCCTCGTCTCAGTGTAAGCTCTTCGTATGTTTTCTGCCGCAGCAACGATTTCTTCGCTTATCCCAACAATTACAATTACTACGTCAACTACTACCGCAATACTTTTCAGCATGGCGGCGTATCGATGGAAGAAATGCTCATTCCGTTTATAAAGCTGAAGGCTAAATAGAGGATAGAGGGTAGAAAGAAGAGGGTAGAAAGAAGAGGGTAGAAAGAACCTCTTCTTTCCAACCTCTCCTTTCTAATGTTTGAAATTAAACCCTCGGTTTCCGAGGTTAGTCACCTAAAAACTTCCTCCTCCTCACCGCTCACTGCACACCACTCATTTCTACCACCCAACTTCTATCTGCTTCCTTCGAGCAATCGACCCAAGATTTGATTTTCATAAACACTATCTTTGCACACTATTTATTTAATAAATATCAGCCAAACATGTCGCAGCAAGTTGTAGCATATTCTGTTGATGACCTCGATGCTATTGCCGTTCTTTTGTTGGCGACGCATCCGCAAGCAAGGGTATTTGCTTTTTTTGGTGAGATGGCCGCCGGTAAAACAACCTTCATCCGCACGCTTTGCGCCCGCATGGGCGTAACGGATAATGTGACCAGCCCCACCTTTGCCATCATCAACGAATATCATGGCCGCACGGAGGGCGCTGTGTTTCACTTCGATTTTTACCGCATCAATAAGATGCAGGAAGCACGCGACGTGGGTGCCGAAAGTTATTTCGACAGTGGTGAGTATTGCTTTATAGAATGGCCCGAACAGGTTGGTGAGCTGCTCCCTGACGAAACTGTGGCGGTGCGCATAGCGCGCGGAGAGGGTGACCAGACAAGAGTTTTTACGTTTTAATAAAAAGATATGATGAACATCAACACAAAACAGCAACTGATGCCGCGCGAGGAGATGCTTGAAGTGGCCGACAGCGGGCGACGTTTCAGCATTGGTTTGCCGCGTGAGGTGTCGTATCAGGAAAAGCGCATAGCCTTGGTGCCGGCAGCGGTGAAGATGTTGGTCGAAAATGGCCATGAGGTAATGGTGCAACGCAATGCGGGTGTGGCTGCCTATTTTACCAATCAGGAGTATGCCGAAGCTGGCGCCCGGATCGTTGAAAGTGCCGCAGAAGTATTTCGCAGCGAAATTGTTCTCAAAGTGGCGCCAGCGTCTATCGAAGAGATAGCTATGATGCCGGGCAGGCAGTCGTTGCTAAGTGCGCTGCATTTGGCAGCTTGCTCCAAAGAATATCTTCGGGCACTTATGGAAAAGCGGTTTACAGCGCTTGCGTTTGAATATATCAAAGACAAATCCAACGACTCGCCTGTATTGAAGCCCATTAGCGAAATTGCCGGCACGGCCGCCATACATATCGCCGCCGAATATCTGAGCCACGAAAAATTTGGTGCCGGTCGCATGTTGGGCGGATTTACCGGCATCGCACCTTCGGAGGTGGTGATTATCGGCGCCGGCACCGTGGGCGAATATGCCTGCCGCATGGCGCTGGGGATGGGAGCGCTGGTTAAGGTTTTTGATAATTCTATCTATAAACTGCAACGGATTAAAACCAATCTGCATCAAAATATTTTCACCTCCACGCTCCAGGAAGCAGAATTGCTTCGTGCGCTCAAAACCGCCGATGTAATCATCTGTGCTGTTTATGCCAAATCACGTCGTGCTCCCGTCATCGTAACGGCGCCGATGGTGGAAACCATGAAACAAGGTTCTGTGATTGTTGACGTAAGCATCGATCAGGGGGGATGCGTGGAGACAAGCCGCACCACCTCGCACAAAGAGCCTGTGTTTACCTATGCCGGCGTCACGCATTATTGTGTTCCGAATATCGCCTCGCGTTTTCCGCAAACAGCTTCTATAGCCCTGAGCAACTATTTTGCACCTGTGCTCCAACGTGCCGGCGAGCTTGGCGGCATCGAAAAGCTGCTGGTGCGCGATTACTTCTTCCGTCAGGGCGCTTACCTTTTTAATGGAACCCTTACCAGCAAAATCCTGGGCGAATATCTCGACCTTTCATACCAGGACATCGACCTGTTGATGGCTGCGTTTCATTAGAAGGTAGAAGGTAGAAGTTAGAAGTTAGAAGGTAGATGGTAGAAGGTAGAAGGTAGAAGGTAGAAGGTAGAAGGTAGAGGGGAGAAGGTAGAAGGTAGAAGGTAGAAGTTAGAAGTTGGAAGTTAGAAGGTAGAAGGTAGAGGGTAGAAGGTAGAAGGTAGAAGGTAGAAGGTAGAAGATAGAGGTTAGAAGGTAGAAGGTAGAAGGTAGAAGGTAGAAGGTAGAAGATAGAGGTTAGAAGTTAGAAGTTAGAAGCTAGATGGTAGAGTGAAGAGCGAAAAGTTGAAACTGGCTGCCTTCTGAGGACTGCCAACTGAGGACTGCCAACTGAGGACTGCCAACTGAGGACTGCCAACTGAGGACTGCCTTCTGTGGACTGCCAATTGAGGACTGCCAACTGAGGACTGCCTTCTGTGGACTGCCAACTGAATACTTTTGAAATCACTATTTTTGCCGCCTTTATCTTTTGTATGGATAGTTTCTGGAACCAGTTGCCACAGCCCGCCTTTATGCTTGCACCCATGGAAGACGTTACCGATACCTCTTTCCGTGAGTTGGTGATGCACATTTCCGATCCGCAGTTTTTCCAGGTTGTTTTCACCGAGTTCACTTCCACCGACGGCCTTTGCCATCCTGTGGGGAGAGAGAATGTGGCCAGCCGCCTGCGCGTAAACCAAAGCGAGCGGGCGGTGCTGCGCCACAAAGGAATGAAGATCGTAGCTCAGATTTGGGGTGCCAACCCGGAAAAGTATTTTCAGGCTACCCGGTTTATCACCCAAAATTTTGAATTTGATGGTTTGGATATTAATATGGGATGCCCCGTAAAAAAGATCGTAAAGCAGGGTGCCTGCTCGGCTTTGATTGGCAAGCCAGAGCTTGCCGCCGAAATTATTCAGGCCACCAAAGAGGCTACCCACCTGCCGGTGAGTGTGAAAACCCGAACCGGGATCAAAAAGCACGACACCGAAAATTGGATTGGCCACTTGATCGATCAGAATCCTACTGCCATTATTTTACATGCCCGCACGCAGAATGATCAGTCGGAAGTGCCTGCCGCGTGGGGCGAAATTCGCAAAGCTGTGGCAGTGCGCGATGGTAGCGGGAAAAATATTCCCATCTATGGCAATGGCGACGTCGTTTCGGTGGAGGATGCCATCGAAAAGTGCCACCAAACCGGCGCGCAAGGCGTGATGGTGGGTCGTGGCATTTTTCATAACCCCTGGATGTTTAACAATCCGCAACCGGAAATCTCCACTGCCGACAGGTTGGAACTCCTGTGGCGGCACGTAACGTTATTCGACAGCACGTGGGGGCGCGGGAAGAATTTTGCTGTTTTGAAACGTTTTTTTAAAATTTATACCAGCAACTTCGCCGGTGCAGCGCATTTGCGGGCGGCTCTCATGGAGACCAATAATCCCGCAGAGGTGCGCGAAATCATCGATAATTTTTTGCGCACAGCAGAAACATTGGATATTCTTTCAAATTCCAATACTTAAAAAACAAATGACAAATTAATTCCAAAAAATAAATTTCAAAAGGTTCTGATAAAAAATTTATAGCCATCTGATCACTAACCCCGGCCTTTAGGCCGGGGGGAAAAAAACAAAAAAATCAGCGGGCTTTAGCCCAAATAAATCGGAATGTTATGATGGGTTCATGGAAAGATGCTGATGTGAAAGTAGTGCGGGCTAAAGCCCGCCGGTTTCTGACCGGGCTGGCTGACCCCGGACAGCCGGGGTTATTGAGATGCAACAAATGAGCTACACACAATGAAATTATATCAAAGCTAAAAGATTTTATTTAACAAAAATTCAATAAACCGTATTCCAATGCCAAATGATTTTCCAAGAGTAATCCTCAAAAGTGGCCGTGAGCGTGCGCTGCGTCGTTATCATCTGTGGGTGTTTTCGGGCGCCATCCAATCTATCAGCGGCAAACCCGATGAGGGCGATCTGGTAGAGGTTTTTTCGGCTTCGGGCGATTATCTGGCCACCGGCCATATCCAGAGTGGTTCGATCATGGTGCGGATCGTTTCTTTTGAACGAACGGAGGGTGGCCAGGACTTCTGGCGAACGAAAATAGAGCAGGCACTTGCTTTGCGCAAAACGCTTGGGTTTATCGATAATCAGCACACCAACGTCTTTAGGCTCATTCATGGCGAAGGCGACGGCATGCCCGGGCTTATCGCCGATTATTACAATGGCGTGGTGGTGCTGCAGGCACACGATACGGGAATGTGGCGCCGGCGACAACTATTTGCCGATATTTTTGGCAGCCTGCCCACTTTGAAGGTGCAGGCCGTTTATGATAAAAGTGAAAATACCCTCAACAGTGCCAGCGAGCACGATGGGTTTTTATTTGGGAAGGCCGATGATGGCGAGGTGTCAGAATATGGTCATCGGTTTATAATCGACTACCGCGAAGGCCAAAAAACCGGTTTTTTTATCGATCAGCGCGAAAGTCGCAGATTGTTGGGGGATTATGCTCCGGGCAAAAAAGTCGCCAACGTTTTTGGCTACACGGGTGGTTTTTCGGTGGTTGCTGCTGCTGCCGGAGCTTCGCAGGTGGATACGGTGGATGTATCGGCCAAAGCCATTGAGCTTGCGCGTAAAAATATGATACTGAATGGATTTACCGATGAATCACATCATTATTACACACTCGATGCTTTTGCGTTTTTTCAGCAACAGCAACTGCAGCAGCAGTATGATATAATTGTGCTCGATCCACCCGCTTTTGCCAAGCACCGCGATGCGTTGCCCAATGCACTAAAGGCCTATCGCCGTATCAACGAAGCTGCCATTGCCGCCTTGGCGCCCGGTGGTTTGCTTTTCACTTTTTCGTGTTCGCAGGTAGTTACGCCCGAAGATTTCCGTACAGCAGTGTTTACCGCAGCTCTGGCCAACGGACGACAATGCCGCGTTCTGCACCGATTGAATCAGCCACCCGACCACCCCATTAACCTGTATCATCCCGAAGGCGAATACTTAAAAGGTCTGGTATTGCAAGTGGGCTAATGGTTAGAAGTGTGTGAATATTTAAACTAATCCCAAATCAAAAGATTTTTTTTCAACATTGCGCGGTCGGCATCTGCCCAATCCATTTCTTTCAGATGTTCTTCGTCGATCCATTGCATTTGATCGTGTTCGGCAAGGTGAAGCTCACCACCAGTGATTTCGCAAACGATGGGTATAAGTCGAACAAATTTTCCGGGATAATGCCACGTAACCGGCACAAGTTCGTCAATGGGTTTTATCTCCAGGCGAAGCTCTTCGCGTATTTCGCGCACAATACATTCAAAAGAAGTTTCTTCTGATTCTATCTTTCCACCCGGAAACTCCCACTTACCCGGGTGGCTCATGCGGCGCGACCGACGAACCGCCAGAAAGCAGCCGTTTTTACGAATGAGGGCACAAGCCACGTCGAGGATTATGGGTTTTGAAAAATACAGAAGTTAGAAGTTAGAAGTTAGAAGTTAGAAGTTAGAAGGTAGAAGTTAGAAGTTAGAAGTTAGAGGAGAGCCAGTTGGTTTATTTGTTTTCATGAGTGAATTGAAAGGTTAACTTTTTTCGGTTTTAATTTTTGTCATTCCATCGAAACCTCCTTTAATACTTTGCGATAAGCATTAAAAATATTAGCACGTGAAACGAAGCCGACATATTTTCCATTGTCGATCACGGGCAGGTTGTAGTAGCCGGTTCTGCGGAATTTTTCCATCACACTATCCATCGGTTCGTTTAACGATACTTGTTCTTTGGCCTGCATGATATAGGTGGTGATGGGATGCGAATATTTGTCAGGTTTAAACATATCCACGCGTACGTCGTCCAGGTCAACAAGCCCCACATAGGTCTCGTCGTCGGCCATTACCGGGAAGATGTTTCTTTTGGAGCGCGAGATCAGTTTGGTGAGGTCGCCCAATGTGCTGTCAGGAGAGATGGTCAGCAGGTCGGTGTCGATCACGCGTTTCACATTGAGCAGCGTAAGCACCGTTTTGTCTTTGTTGTGGGTGAGCAGGTCGCCGCTTTCGGCCAGTTGTTTTGTAAATATCGAATGCGGGCTAAAGATTTTTATGGTAGTAAAAGAGATGGCAGTGGTTATCATCAGCGGAACGATGAGTGCGTAGCCGTTGGTCATTTCGGCGATGAGGAATATTGCTGTCAGCGGCGCCTGCAGAACGCCCCCCAGCACGGCTGCCATGCCCACCAATGTGAAATTGCCTTCGTGCAATGGATTTACAAACCCGATGTTGTTGAATAATCTCGCAATGGCAAAGCCGGTAAGACCGCCTGTAACTGCTGCCGGCGCAAATATTCCACCAATACCGCCAGCTTCGGTAGTTAGGGTTGTAGCTATAATTTTGGTGAGGATGATCAGGATCAAAAACAGGATGAAAATCCACCAGACGTCGCGGTATTCATAAAGGGCGGTGTTGTTGAGCAATTGATCGCTTTGGCCGGTCATGATCAGCCGGATGGATTCGTAGCCCTCGCCATAGAGTGGAGGCAGCAGGAATATCAGTATTCCCAAAGCCAATCCGCCTACTATGAATCGGTGTTTGATGCGTTTAATAAAAAGTTGGCGTATCGCTTCATGCATTCTGTTGAAGTAAAGCGAAACCAGCCCACAGACCACACCAAGTAGCAAATAATAAGGCAGGTCGAATATTTCGAAAGGCTCCGTTACCGAAAAATGAATAAGGATGTCTTCGGCAAGCAGCAACTTTGTTGTAATGGCGCCGGTGGCAGAAGCTATGAGCAGTGGGATGATGCTGGCGGTGGTAAGGTCGAGCATCAGCACTTCCAGGCTGAAAATGACAGCAGCCACCGGTGTCGTAAAAATAGAGGCTACCGCGCCGGCTGCACCACAACCGATGAGCAGCGTGGTGTTTTTGTAGTTCATGCGCAGCAGTTGCCCCACACCCGAACCTATGGAAGCCCCAGCCGAGATAATAGGTGATTCCAAACCGATGCTGCCACCAAAACTTGCTGTAAATGAGCTGCCCAAAATGGCCGAAAAAAACTTGTTGTTCTTCATCTTACCATCAAATCGGGCGATGACATGAAGAATGCGTGGTACGCCGTGTTCGGTGTAATCGCGAATCACATATTTTACAAGCAATATTGTAATGGCGATGCCGATGCCCGGATACAAAACATACCAGAGATTCTGTGAGGAGATTGTGAAAAACCCGGTCAGGACGCCTTTGATATAATAAACAAAGCTTTTGAGCACGAAGCTCGCAAGGCCAGTCCCCAGCCCAATGAGAACGCTCAGGAGTATTACAAAATAGCTGTCGGGAACATTTTTTACACGCCACACAAAAAAAAGCCCGATGTATTTTTGTAGATTCACGCTGTGAAAATAGTAAAATTTGCTAAGGCTAACCGCTGCTGAATTACCACAACGAGCTATTAATTTCACCAATAGAAATCTGGTAGTCAGGCGAGAGCTATTCAAAAAGATTTTTATCGCGATTTTTCTTTTAGTCGCCGTTGTTCATCGGCAACCGTTCGCAGAAGTGCTTGCAGGCTTTTTCGGTTGGCGTACAAGTTTTGCTGCAAATCGGTGGTAACCGTAAGTGTGTCGAAAATCGCCTTTACTGCCAGCGCGTTTTGCTCTATGCGCCGCAGCCATGCATCCTTGCGGCTCAGCTCGTCGGCACTATTGCTGCGATGAGAATTTGAAAAGGCTACATACTTATTGTAATCATCAATTACGTCGTTGAGTTTATAAACGGCACTGTTGTGCAGCAAAACTTGCTGGTTGGCAAGATGCACGTTGTACTGGTGGCGAAGGCTTGCATAGTGTGCCTGCATCATTTCATTAGCAATACCTTGATTTTCCATTCGTGCCAGGGTTTCATAAAGCTGTTGTTCTTCCGGCAGCATCAGGTAGCGCTCTGCCTCCGATAAATAATCGAAAGCTGCACTGTCGGCAGGTGACGACTGTGATACAAAGTCGCTGTGGCTTCGCGGGTAGTTCAGCATCTGCATCATCGGGTCGAAAGGCATGTGGGTTTTGATCATTATTGATGGAGCTACTTTGAAATATTTATCCGAATACACATTGTGATAAACGCCGGTATTTCCATCCACATAGCCCGATCCCCAGGTAGGATCAAAAAAGTACCAGTCGCCTTCAATTTTGAGCGCATTCCAGGCATGGGGAATTTTATAAATTTCCGCCTCTGGCTTTACGTAGCCGGTAACTACCAGCGAGGGAATTTGCGCTTCGGATGCCAGGGAGCCAAAAAGTTGCGCATAATGCATGCACACACCCATTCGTTTCGTCAGCGCCTCATTTGTTACTTCCTCCAACGAGGCGTAGGTGGTTACGTTTTCTACGGCAAGCCGGTCGTAAGTAAGGTTGCGCGCTACCCAGCTATAAATGGCGTAGGCTTTGGCTTCATCGTTAGCAAGCCCATTGGTGAGCGCTGTCGAGAGCATGGCCACCGAATATGTTGCCGCGTCGGGGATTTGCTGCACACGAAAGTCGATGTCCGATTTGGAATAGGCTTGCTTTTGTGCATTTGCCGGGTGCCACAGGCTGATAATTGAAATGAGAATTATCGGGAGTTTAAAAACGGTATTTGTCATGGCAGAAATAACGCGTCGGTGGGTAGTTTAGGTATTTGTAGCTGCCGACGATAAAGCATGCTGTGTTTTTAATTCCATCTTTTACATCATAATTTCGTTGCTGATGTAGATGGCTTTATGAAAAAAATCTATTTTTGAAAATTCATTTACAAAAAATAAAGAATATTGCTATGCTGACCAAAAAAATCCTTGTCATCTATCCACAGGTTTACGATACCAAGATTGCTGTTTATCAAAATAATAGCTGGGTATTTTTTAAAACTATCAGGTTTGAAGCTCTGCACGGTGCCGAAGGGCAGGTGGTGCTGGATCAGGAAGTGCCACGCACCGACCAGATATTACGGGAACTTAAAGATAACGACATCGAACTCAACGACATCGAAGTAGTAATTGGTCGCGGCGGACTGGTGAAGCCAATAGCTTCGGGCGTATTTGAAATCAACGAAAAGCTAAAGCAGGATTTGAAACAGGGCGCAAAAATGCACGAAACTAACCTGGGTGGTTTGATTGCCGACCGCATAGCAGCTATGATCCCGGATGCCAAAGCCTATCTGGCCGATCCGGTGGTGGTGGACGAAATGGACGACATCGCCCGTGTGAGCGGACATCCGCTGTTCGAGCGCAAATCGATTTTCCATGCTCTCAATCATAAGTTTGCCGGTCGCAATTATGCCAAATCTATTAATAAACAATACGACGATCTCAATCTTATCATTGCGCATGTGGGCGAAGGCGGCATTTCGGTGGGTGCGCACCGCAAAGGCAAGGTGGTTGACGTGAACCAGGCTTACGATGGCGAAGGTCCTTTTTCGTGTACCCGCTCCGGAAACATTCCCTATGGCGACCTTATCGAAGTGTGCTACAGCGGCAAATACGAACAAGCCGAGCTGCGCAAAATGCTGGTGCATCAGGGTGGACTTATGGCACACCTGGGCACAAGCAACATGACGCTTATCGAAACACGCATCAAAGAGGGCGACGAAAAGGCCAGCTTTATTCTCGAAGCCATGGCTTATCAGTTGGCCAAAGAGATCGGCGCCATGTACATTGCCATCGAAGGCCAGCTCGACTCCATCATCCTTTCGGGAAATATGTTCCAAAGCAAGTTTTTTACCGACCAGGTAAAACACCGCATATTGAAGTTGGGCAATGTGGTAATATCACCTTTTGTTACCGATATGGACGCGCTGGCCGACAATGCCATGATGATTATGAAAGACGAGGCCAGGATATTGGTGTACGAGTAGCAAAGAGGAAAATATAGTTATTAAAGTTTAGTAGTAGTAAACATCTGATTCCATCTATAAAAGTGAAAATACATTGACTGTTCAGCAAAACATACCGCGACTTACGTATTTGATGTCTTTATACAAATTGACATCAGATGAGTTACTTGAGCTGGTTGGGCAAGGATTAAAAGCACCTTTATCGAAAGAAGATATTTTCTCTACTGAAATCGATCTAAACATTCTTAAGCGCATCGATAAAATATTTAACAAAGGGCTACTTTATTATCAGGATCCCGCAAATCCCTTGCAATCGAAGGAGGCGAGTATCTTTTTTAGAAAACCTCATCTTGGAACCGATTTAAACCTTGGGGCAAGAAAGATTGTCAATAATTTCGAGGAGTTTAAAATCTATTTGGCCGGATTAGCCAAACTTGCCAATCTTAAGATTGAAAGAATTTTGCCCACGTTCAGTATTTTCAATAATCCAAAGGAAGTGGCTCAAATAATAAGAGGCCTACTCTATCCAGAGTTTGATAAGAATAAAAAAGGATTCTTGAAATCGCTGATTTTTCAACTTGCTGAACACAACATTCTTGTTTTTGAATTTGTAGAGACCTGGAATAAAAAGGAGAAAGCCAATATTGATGGGTTTTTTCTACATCCCAATGTTATTGTTTTAAAGAGGCAGCAGTACTCCTTTAGACGTGAGATTTTCACACTTGTACATGAGCTGGGGCATTTTTTGATTAATGAAGAAGAGGTTGAAAAGGTGGATGTGGCTGAAATAGCAATAAATGTGACCTCAGCAAAAGAAAGATGGTGCAACGATTTTGCCTATTATTTTTTGGCTGGTGATTCCAACGATACAATTGATTCGATAAATTTTACAAACAGTAGCAATGACTATCATATTGATTTGATTGAGTCGATAGCAGATAAAACACATCTTAGCCCAATTGCCATTTACACAAGATTACTTTTTGAGAAAAAGATTAATCAAAAAGATTACGATCTGATAAAAAAGGATTTTGATGAAAAATTCCGTCTTAATCTTGCGAAAGAAAAGCAACAAAAGGAACTCGACAAGATGTTGGGAATTAAAAAAGGCGGATCACAACTTCAGCCCATACGTTCGCCATTATTAGTATCTACCATTCAGGCTGCTTTTTACGAAGGTTTATTAAATCAGTGATGTAGAATTTGAAATTCAAAAGAATTCCTTCTTAAAAGGCGCCGATATGAGTCAAGTAATTTATTGTTTGAATATTAAAAGCTTAGACGAAGAGGTCATGTTAGTTACCGAGGAAACTGAAAATCCAAACGATAATAAACTCTTTAAAAAAATCCCTGCAATTTGCAAATACATTGACATTTCTACATTATCGCTTCCGGAAATGATTAAAGAGAGCAAAGAAATAAAACTGGATTTCAAATTGAAGAAATAGAGCGAAAACAAGAATAGTAATTTTTTAAAAAAATTGTAATGGATATGTCGCATTGGCTGGAAGATGCCGAAAGAGAAGAACAGCAGAAACGCCTGCGCCCGTTGCGTGAAGGGGCGCGCATACAGGATAAGATTCATCGCGTAAAAGAAAATTATGAAGCCAATCATGCACTTTATGATGAGTTTGTGCAATACATGACCGATCTGAGCGAGCGGGCCAACAGCCTCCCCTCGGAGAAGAAACATCCCTGGATGAATATCGAGCACAAAGCCAAAGAAACAAAATACGAAAACCATCTCTATGCTTTCTCTACCTCCGAGCGCATCTCCCGAAACGTTATCACCAAAGCGTTTCCTTTCGTAAAAACACAGCACTACAAGCACGTACACAATCTTTATGTGTCGGTGTCCAAAAAAATGGGGGTTGCTGAAGTGGAAGTATGGGACGACTACCTGGCCAAGACTCGCCTCAATCTGGATGATGGTAAGGATTCAGAGATTCTGATTGATGATGGTTTACCGCGTCTGCGCGTGGTTTTTGAATACCCGATCCAGCAGCTCGATAAGCAAGTTGCTTACAAAATTCTCGACTGGCTGGCTTTTAAATCTGATGTAAAATCATTGCCCTTTAAAGAAGAACATTTCAAATACGATAAGCGCGAAAGCAAATAGGAATGAAAAACCTTTTTGTAAACCAATCCACCCAGGTAGAAGAGTTTACAAAAAGGCATCATCCCTATCACCTTATTAATTTAGCGAACAATCGTTTCGTTCTCGACAGTTCGCTGCTATGTTTGAATTAGTTGCTGCGCCCCGACATGCTCTTGGGGATGCGTCCGTTGCGGATAGATTCTGACCGGAGCTTACGCCCCACGATTTTCTCCACCATTTTACCTATCTCCAATATTCTGTCGATGTCCAGTCCTGTGTCGATGCCCATTTCGTCCATCATCACTACCATGTCTTCGGTCGATACCAGACCAACATCTGTTGGGTCTTTGTAATAATAGGCTCCAGTTCCGGGCACCGGTACGCCGCTCACAAAGTTGGCCGGCTGTCCGCCCAGTCCGCCCATGGTCGATTCGTAATTGGTCATGCCGGCTTGCAGCGCTGCCAGCACATTGGCCAGCCCCCAGCCGCGCGTAGTGTGAAAGTGGGCAATTTGTTTGTGCGGATTGTCCACACTGTCGAGCAATCGCGAGAAATAATCATACACCCGGTCAGGAGAAGCAGAGCCGTCGTGGTCGGCGTGCTCTACATCGGTGGCGCCAATATCAAACCAGCGTTTGGTAAATTCGATGGCGCGTTTCATCTCGGTGGGTCCTTCTATGGGGCAGCCCCAAATGGTGCTTACCGTGCCATTGACTTTAAGACCCGCGTCGCGTGCTTTTTTCACCCACTCCTCGCTCATCTTCCAGTATTCATCTATACTTAAGCCTGAATTTTTCTCCTGGTGCGATTCGCTGGTTGACACCATCAGCAAAATGCGGTCGGGGCCCCATCCCTCTTTTCGTGCATCTATGGCGCGCTGCACGGCGCGTTCGCGGATGGTGATGGCCGTCAGCATCACCTGGTCGAGCAGGTGCGCAATGCGCTTGCTGCTGCGTAGCTTTTTGAAAAGCTCGTCGGCATCGCCAAACTGTGGCATCCCTTTAGGATTACCAAAGTTGGATACTTCGATATGCTTAAAACCTGCCAAAAGCAATTCTTCGGCAAGCCATAATTTGGCTTCGGTAGGAATAAAAATTTCTTCGTGCTGAAAGCCGTCGCGCACGGTGATGTCGCCAACAACTACTTTTTTGGGATAGTTCATAAAACGTTAGACTTTTTGAAATGTGTAATTAAATTCTCGTATTCTCCGGAATATCAAAAAGGGAATTTAGTGCCTGTTTGTTCAATCTTCCTGATCCAAAATCCCGTGATACTGATCCAGAGCCTCAGGATTTTTTAAAGCATCACGGTTAAAAACCTGCTGTCCGTGGATGATTTTTTTAACAGCTACTTCCACTTTTTTGCCATTTAATGTGTAAGGAATTCCACTTACCCGCTTAATCACAGCAGGCACATGGCGTGGGCTGCAGCCTTTGCGGATGCTGGCTTTTATTTTTTGTATTAATGCTTCAGTGAGTTCAAAACCGGAATTTAGTTCAACAAAGAGCACCACGCGCTCATCGCCCTGGTGTTGCTGACCAACGATGACAGAGTCGGCAATTTCCTGCATATTTTCGACGATGGCGTAAATCTCGGCGGTGCCAATACGCACACCTCCCGGATTGAGCGTAGCGTCGGATCGACCGAACATGGTAATGCCACCGTGATCGCTGATGGAGATATAGTCGCCATGATGCCAGATATTTTTGTAAACATCAAAATACGCCTTGTGGTATTTTTCGTTGTCGGGATCATTCCAGAAATAAACGGGCATCGAAGGAAATGCTGTTTTACAAACCAGTTCACCTTTCTGGTTGCGCACGGGGCGCCCGTTTTCGTCCAGGCAGTCGATGTCCATGCCCAGGCCGGCACATTGTATTTCGCCGCGATGTACCGGCAGGATTGGGTTGCCCAGCATAAAACATGAAACGATGTCGGTGCCGCCTGCTATCGACGAAAGTTGCACGTCTTTTTTCCAACTTTCATACACATATTCAAAACTCTCGTCGGTAAGTGGCGAGCCGGTGCTGGTGATGAGTTTTAGCTTTGGAAATTCCGAAAGCTCTTTGGGAACAACGCCCGCCTCCTGCAGCGACGCGATGTATTTGGCGCTGGTGCCAAAAATAGTGATGCCCAGTTCATCGGCCATTTTGAGCAAGGCATCGGGAGCCGGATAAAACGGGTTGCCATCAAAAAGCACCAGCGCAGAACCCACTGCCAGGCTACTTACCACCCAGTTCCACATCATCCACCCGCAGGTGGTGAAGTAAAATATGATGTCGTCTTCTTTCAAATTGCAATGCAAACGAAGTTCTTTAAGATGCTGCACCAAAGTGCCGCCGGCCGAGTGCACGATGCTCTTTGGCAACCCTGTAGTCCCCGACGAATACATGATGTACAGCGGATGCTCGAAAGGCAATTGCTCAAAGGTGAGTTCAGAGCCAGGCTGGCCAAAGTCTTCCCAGGCTATTGCGTTTTTTATTTTATTAATATCACGCTTATGCGAATAATCCACCACCACCACCTTTTTCACCGAAGGAAGCTGCTCCAGTATTCCCTGCAGTTTCTCCTGCGAATCGAACTGCCGGCCATTATAAAAGTATCCGTCAACTGCAATTACGACTTTGGGTTCGATTTGTGAAAAGCGATCCAGCACGCCCTTGATGCCAAAGTCGGGCGACGACGACGACCAGATAGCACCAAGCGAAGCAGCAGCCAGCATGGCGACAACTGATTCGGGCAGGTTGGGCATAAAAGCAGCCACGCGGTCGCCGGTTTTTACGCCGGCAGCGCGCAAGCCATCGGCTATCCTGCACACTTCGGCGTAAAGCGCATCGCGCGAGATGCGCCGCTCTTCGCCATGCTCACCTCTAAAAATGATGGCAGTTTGTGCGCCCCGGTGCTGCAACAGGTTTTCGGCAAAATTGAGGCGGGCACCTGCAAACCAACGTGCGCCTGGCATTTTGTGCGCATCGTCCACTACATGCGCTGCCTTTTGTGAATAAATGATTTTTGTGTAATCCCAAAACTCACCCCAAAATTTGTCGGGATGCGCCACGCTCCACTGGTGCAGCGTTGCATAGTCGGCTTTGGGCAAATCATATTTCTTAGCAATCAACTGCAGGAACTCCCACATTTGCGACTGTTTTATCTTTTCGGTATCGGGTTGCCAGAGTATCTTATCCATGCTATCGCGGTTTTTTATGATGGTTTATTATTTGAATTTTTCCTCATCCCAGTTTTTTTGGATTGTTCCTGATGTAATTATTTATCCGCCGGTATTCAGCATCCGATTGGATAATATGATCATGATAATTGATTTGCCAAAGCCGGTTTTTTTTCATGAATTTTTTGATGGATAAATTGTGGGCATCAATGTAATCGTCGATTTTGGATGTTGAGGCCGATTTGAAGTCGTCCATAAATGATGAAATGGATTTTGGCGGGCGGTGTAATTTTAATTCCTGTGATACCCCGGATTCCACGGATTCCACGGAACGTACATACGCACGGCCGTGCGTCTGTACATTCCCAAATCCATTGCCGGATTTAAATCGTTTTAAATCCAGTTTGTTTGTGCATACCGTCGCAGAAAGGTTTGTTTTTGGAATGGCCACAGCGGCAAAGGTATGTGGGATCGGCGACGCGAAGTTCGTTGCCTTGTGCATCAGTGAGGGTGAAGTCGCCGGTGATGATTAGCGGTCCGTTGTCGCGGACGGTACAGTTGGTTTTTTTTGTAGGTTTTTCCATTATTAAAATTTTTATAAAAATGAAGAATAACGCGGATTATAGATTTTTCAGCCAGTCGCAGATCAGGTTGGTGCCGTTGATCATGTTGGGGCAATATTTTTTTAGAAACGTTTCGGTGATCTCTTTTGTTCCGTTTAGTTTGCCGGCTTCTGCCAGCGCTTTGGTTCCGTCGAAGTCAACATAAGCCATCCGCACGGTGAGTTCTTCGGGCTGGCGGCCAAAGTCGCGACCTGAGAGCATGGCCACCCCTGTATCGGCAAGCAGGCGGCTGCACAACTCTACAGAAGTGTAAATGTCGTGTTCGATAAGTTTTTGTTTGTAAAACTCAAAATTGGGAAACAGATAAAATCCACCTTCGGGATCGGGTACGCGCACAAAAGTGCGGCGCAGCCTTTTGACCATGGCCAGTGCGATGGCGTGCAGGATTTTTCGCGACAGGCGAAGGTACTCGTCTATTTCGGGGCTTCCCTCAAAAGCAGTGATGGCGGCATATTGTATCGGCGCCGATGTGGCGGTATAAGTTTCGCTGGCTACTGCCGCCATAGCATCGAGCAGCTCGCGCAGCTCAGGTGGAAATGTAAAAGTGCCCAGCCGCCAGCCGCCTGCGCCACACCATTTGCTCAGTCCGCTGCTGATGATGGTGCCTTCAGGATAAAAGCGTGAGATGGATACATGTTGGCCTTTGTGGTGGAGCAGTCCGTAAATTTCGTCGGAGATAAGGATTACTTTGTGCCGGCGCGCCACGGCAGCAATTTCTTTGAGGCGTGGCAGCGTGTAGGTGGCGCCGGTGGGGTTGTTGGGATAGTTGAGGATGACAATGCGCGGACGTCCCGGATCGGCGCGGCAGATGATGTCGAGTTTTTCGGGCGTGAGCATCCAGTTGTCTTCTTCAAAAGTAGGCACCCACGTCACCGGGCGTCCGATGATCTGCGCCTGTGGCGAGTACGAAACCCAACTGGGCGTGGGAATTACCAAATCGCCGTAATAAACCATTTGCAACAGAAAAATAAGCTCTTTGCTTCCGGGGCCGATTATTACATCTTCGGCGGTACATTGTAGCCCATGCGCTTTTCGGTTGAAGCGGGCAATGGTTTCGCGCAGTTGGTAAAGTCCGCGTACCGGAAGGTAATCTTTTTGGAACGCGTTTTTTTGCAGACTTTCCACCACTTGTGGTGGCACCGGAAATGGCGATTGACCCAGCCCAAACTTTACCACTTTTTTTCCTTCGCGGATGAGCTGGTTGCTGCGTTCGTTGATGGCAAGGGTGGCAGAAGTGCCCAAGTTGCGCACGTTGAGGTTGAGGCTGACGTTGATTTTTTCGTTTTGTTTGGACATTACAAAAAGCGATGTATTAATAAAGGTGTAGGAATCGGGAAGAACAGATTTACAGACCCAGGTGCCGCGAGATAACCAGGCGTTGAATTTCGGAAGTGCCTTCGCCAATCTGCAGCAGCCGCTGGTCGCGGTAGATGCGTTCGATGGGATAATCCTTCATCAGTCCATAGCCGCCATGAATTTGTACGGCCTCGTCGGCTACTTCGCGGGCTATCTCCGAGCAGTAAAGTTTAGCCATGGCGCCTTCTTTGCCAAAGGGCTGCTTGTTGTCTTTGAGCCAGCAGGCGCGGTAGAGGAACCAGCGGGCGTGTTCTATTTTGGTGGCCATGTCGGCAAGTTTAAAGGCGTTGATCTGGAATTTGGA
>SABY01000199.1 GCA_009928785.1 Clostridia bacterium
CTTATCAGCAGGTGCGGGTGCTGCCCGAAAATCTTTTTAAAAGTCAGATCATTTTTTGGATCAAGGTAATGCATAGGAAAAGTGGTTTGCGCAAAGTTACTTTTTTATACTGAAATAAAAATCAGCGATCTGTTGTTATTGATAGAAAAATAAAGCAATGACATTTCAACTAAACGGACAGGAATACATCGAACTGATGAAGCTACTCAAATTTATGGGATTGACAGATACCGGCGGCGACACCAAGCAAGCCATCGATGAGGGACTGGTTCAGGTTAATGGCCAACAGGAACTCCGGCGGCGGTGCAAGCTGCGGGCTGGTGACGAAGTATTATTTGATGGTACCACCATTATCATTGCGAAATAAATACCTAAAGAAGCTACTTTTTTATTCCTCGTCAATTTTTCGTTCAATCCACTTTCGGGCATTCACAAAGGCTTCTATCCAGGGAGTTATCTGGTCATTTGATCTATCTGCTGGATAATGTCCCCACTGCCAGGGCAGTACGCTGCGCTCCAGGTGTGGCATCACGGCCAGATGACGTCCGTCGTGGGAAGCAATGGCAGCGGCAGCTCCCGGCGATCCATTGGGGTTGGCAGGATAGCCATCGAACGAATAACGCATTGGAACGCGATAGTCAGCTTCATCTCCCGGAAAGGAGAATTTACCTTCACCATGCGCCACCCATATCCCCAGCCGCGAACCTGCCAGCGAACGAAGCATCACAGTATCATTGGCTTCTATTTCAACATTAACAAATCCGGATTCAAATTTTCCCGAAGCATTGTGTAGCATTTTTGGATGTTGTTGATATTTTGGATAAATAAAGCCAAGTTCGGTCATCACTTGGCAACCATTGCAAACGCCCAGGCTAAGTGTGTCGGGGCGAGCGTAGAAATCCTGCAGTGTCTGGCGGGCTTTTTCGTTGTAAAGCAATGCGGCAGCCCAACCTTTGCCGGCGCCAAGCACGTCACTGTTAGAGAAACCCCCAACGAACACGATAAAATTAATATCCTGTAAAGTCTCACGTCCGGCTATCAAATCGGTGGTGTGTACATCTTTCACGTCCATGCCAGCCAGATACATTGCCCAGGCCATCTCGCGGTCGCCGTTCACACCCTTCTCACGGATGATGGCAGCTCGTATGCCTGAGGATTCCCTGCGGTTGGCATCCAACCCGAATTGTTGCAGGGTTCCTTCAAAGCCTGCCATAAAACGAAACTTAAGCGGCTGACGCTTGTAATTGCCGAATCGCTCCAAAGCCAGCGCCGGCGTGGATTGATAACGGTCGAGCAGGTAGGATGTCTTGTACCAGACATCACGCAAAGCATCGATATCAAATGTATATTCGTGCATTAGATGGTCGATCACAAGTTGCCTTTCGGCAATGGGGCGACCCATCGGGAGAGCCTCCACTCCCAGAGCAGCCAGTTGCCCGGCTACATTGTCGGCGATGCGCGTTTGGATTACCACGCCGGGTTTTTCGCTGAACAACACCTGAACCAGATCGTCCACATCCAGTTTGTTGAGGTTTACCGACAAGCCACCCGATGTATTGGCAAAGTTCATTTCGAGCAGAGTGGTAATGAGGCCACCCGCCGAAACGTCGTGACCGGCAAGTATCAATTGCTGATGGATAAGCTGTTGAATGGCATCAAAAGCGGTGGCAAAATAAGAAGGATCGGCCACCAATGGCGTTTGCGTACCGGGTTGATTTAATATTTGCGCAAAGCTGCTACCGCCTATTGCAA
Organism: Clostridia bacterium; assembly: GCA_009928785.1. GTDB lineage: Bacteria > Bacteroidota > Bacteroidia > Bacteroidales > 4484-276 > SABY01. Next base: position 1,753 of record SABY01000199.1, read on the forward strand.
AAGCCGATTTGGAAAAACTTACGTAAATGATTTCGGTATCTTCTTCCCTGATCAAAACCGGCTTAATGGTTTTACGGAAATCGCTCACCTCTGCCGCCGCCGAAATGATGACAGTGCCTGGCGAAAGCACTTTCTGCCCGTCGGGGTAGCGCTGGGTCATGCTCAACGAATCCTTGCCGGTGGGGATGTTGATGCCGAGTTTTATGGCAAAATTACTAACTGCTTCCACGGCCTTGTAAAGGCGTGCATTTTCGCCGGGGTTGCGTGCCGGCCACATCCAATTGGCCGAAAGCGAAACTCCTTTAAGACCTCCTTCGATGGGTGCCCACACAATATTGGTGAGCGCTTCGGCAACGGAAAGTACAGCGCCATGTGCGGCGTCGATAAGCGAAGCCACCGGCGCATGACCAATGGAAGTAGCCACGCCTCGAAAATCGTTATAACTCAACGCCGCCACTCCACAGTTGTTGAGCGGCAGTTGCAGCTCTCCGGCGCATTGCTGCATGGCCACGCGTCCCGTCACAGAACGATCTACCTTGTTGGTGAGCCAGTCTTTGCAAGCTACCGATTCGAGCTGAAGCACAGCTTCGAGATATTCATCGATTTTATCAATTGTGTGGGAAAGCTCCGCAAAACGCAATGGCTGCAGGGTATCTTCGAGAATGGTTCGGGGCGGCTTGCCAAAAAAGTCGGTGAGATGCAGGTCGATGGGATGAACAGTCTGCGAGGATCGTGCAAACACCAGCCGGTGGTCGCCGGTAACTTCGCCCACCTGATAGATGGGAGCGCGCTCGCGACGCGCCACCTCCTGCAGCAGCTTCAGATCGGCGTTTCGTATCACCAGACCCATACGTTCCTGTGATTCGTTGCCGATGATTTCTTTGTCGGAAAGGGTGGAATCGCCAACAGGCAACTTTTCAAGATGAATTATTGCGCCGGTTTCTTCTACCAGCTCCGAGAGGCAGTTCAGATGGCCACCCGCCCCGTGATCGTGCAAGGTTACGATGGGATTCTCCTCTTTTTCGGCCATAGCCCGCAAAGCGTTATAAATGCGCTTTTGCATCTCAGGGTTGGAGCGCTGCACGGCGTTGAGTTCGATCTGATTGGCAAATTCGCCGGTAGCCACCGAGGAAACAGCGCCGCCACCCATGCCGATGCGGTAGTTGTCGCCACCGAGCACCACCACGGCATCGCCCGATTCGGGAACTTTCTTCAAAGCATCTTTCTCGTATCCATAGCCGATACCGCCGGCCAGCATGATCATCTTATCATAACCATATTTTTTATCCTCCCCGATATACTCGAAGGTGAGCACGCTGCCGCAGATCAATGGCTGGCCAAACTTGTTGCCGAAATCGCTGGCGCCATTGGAGGCTTTTATCAACAAATCGATGGGCGGATGATAGAGCCACGGACGCTCCGCGTTTTGTTGCTCCCACGGGCGGGCAGCTTCCAGGCGCGGGTAGCTGGTCATATAAACGGCGGTGCCGGCCAAAGGCATGCTGCCGGTGCCGCCAGCCATGCGGTCGCGTATTTCGCCACCCGTTCCGGTAGCGGCGCCGTTGAATGGCTCCACCGTTGTGGGAAAATTATGCGTCTCGGCTTTTAAAGAAATCACCGACTGGCGGTTGCTGAGTTCAAAATAGGCAGCAGCATCCTGCCGTACAGGCGCAAATTGTGTGATTCCCGGCCCACGCACAAACGCCACATTGTCTTTGTAAGCTGATACTATTTTATTTGGATTTGCAGCAGAAGTTTTTCGTATCAACGAAAAGAGGGTTTCGGGCATCTCCTGGCCATCGATAATAAAGGTGCCGTTAAAAATTTTATGCCGGCAGTGCTCGGAGTTGACTTGTGCAAAACCATATACTTCGCTGTCGGTGAGCTGACGCCCCAGCCGATGGCTAAGCTGGTGCAAATATTCCACTTCTTCGTCACTTAGCGCCAAACCTTCTTCTTTATTATAAGAAGCAATATCACTGATAGCTTTGATGGGATCAGGCGGATGATTGATGGTGAAAAGCTGCTGATCGAGTTGCCGATAGTGCGCTGACAGCATCGGGTCATAAGCAGGTGTTTCGGCTACAGCCTGCACAAAAACCTCCATGCGCTGCAGGCTGTCGATGCCCATGTTGCGGGCTATCTCCACCGCGTTGGTACTCCAGGGAGTGATCATCTCTTTGCGTGGCCCGACAAAGCTGCCCTGTAAACGCTCCTCTTGAATGCGCACTGCACCATCCAGAAGCCAGGTTAATTTTTGAATATCGTCGGCAGTCAACGTTGCCGACGATTCGAGCGCATAAACTTTATCGATGTGCCTGAAGAAGCTGATCATGATTTTTGTATTAAAAATGAAAATATCAAAACGAAATCAGGTGCAAAAATAGGTGATAATTTAGAAGGGAGAGGTTAGAAGGGAGAGGTTAGATGGGAGAGGTTAGATGGGAGAGGTTAGATAGGAGAGGTTAGATGGGAGAGGTTAGATGGGAGAGGTTAGATGGGAGAGGTTAGATGGGAGAGGTTAGATGGGAGAGGTTAGAAGGGAGAGGTTAGATGGGAGCGGTTAGATGGGAGAGGTTAGATAGTGTCTGTCTTTAAAGTTAGGTTTATTGTGGAAATCCATAGCCCAGGCATTTATGCCTGGGATTGAAATGAAGGGTTGTCAATACCCCGCCCCTCGCTGGGATTGCCGAAGGCAATCCCAGCGAGGGGCGGGGGAAACAAATGACAAATCAATTAT
>SABY01000063.1 GCA_009928785.1 Clostridia bacterium
GAGGTTAGAAGTTGGAGGTTAGAAGTTGGAGGTTAGAAGTTGGAGGTTAGAAGATAGAGGGTAGAAGTTGGAAGTTGGAAGTTAGAGGGTAGAAGTTAGAAGATAGAGGTTAGAAGTTGGAAGGTGGAAATTAGAAGATGGAGGATGGGAATAGGAATGATAGACTCTTGTGGTGTCGAAATCATATTTGTTTTTAAATTGGGATAATCAAAAGGTAGCATAATCTGTTATCACCAATAGATCATCCAAATGGATGGTTTTGCTACATTTGCTACCTTTTAGTTTCCTATTTTGATTGATACTAATACCATACAAAATATTCTTGAAACGGCGCGCATCGACGAGGTGGTGGGCGACTTTGTGACGCTCAAAAAGCGGGGCGCCAACCTGCTGGGGTTGTGTCCGTTTCACAACGAAAAAACCCCATCATTCACCGTTTCGCCGCGATTGGGGATTTACAAATGCTTTGGATGCGGCAAGGGTGGCAACGCCGTTAACTTCGTGATGGAGCACGAGCATTTCAGCTATCCCGAAGCGCTGAAATATCTGGCGCGCAAATACAACATCGAAATCCAGGAAGAAGAGCAAACCCCCGAGCAGGTGCAGGCGCTCAATGAGCAGGAAAGCCTCTACCATGTTTCTGATTTTGCTGCCAGATATTTTGCTGATAACCTTTACAACCACGGGCAGGGTAGAGCCATCGGGCTGACCTATTTCAAAGAACGCGGCTTCCGCGACGACATCATCAAAAAGTTTATGCTCGGCTACGCCATCGACGAGTGGACTAACTTTACCGATCATGCCATTGCCAACGGATACGACAAAAAGTATCTCGAAAGTACCGGACTGACGATTGTTAAAGAAGACAAGATGTACGACCGCTTTCGCGGACGAGTGATTTTCCCGATTCAAAATATTTCAGGACGTGTATTGGGCTTTGGCGGACGTACTTTGTCGGTTGATAAGAAGACGCCCAAATATGTCAACTCGCCGGAGTCGGAGATATACCACAAAAGCAATGTGCTTTACGGCATCAACCATGCCCGCACCGCCATCATTGGCAGCGACAATTGTTTTTTGGTGGAGGGTTACACCGACGTTATTTCGTTGCATCAGGCGGGCATTATCAACGTGGTGGCCTCTTCGGGAACCTCGCTAACCACCGAGCAGATAAAACTCATCAAGCGATACACGCGCAACATAACCATCCTTTTCGATGGCGACAGCGCCGGAATCAAAGCCGCTTTCCGCGGCATCGATATGGTGCTCGAAGAGGGTCTGGATGTTAAAATTGTACTTTTCCCCGAAGGCGACGATCCCGATTCTTTTGCCCGCAAACACCGATCGAGCGAGGTAGAGGATTTTCTTCATAAAAATGCCGTCAATTTTATCTTTTTTAAAACACGGCTGCTACTCGACGAAACCAATGGCGACCCGCTGAAAAAGGCCGCGCTGATTGGCGAGATCGTGCAGTCGATCGCCCTAATCCCCGATAAGATCGTTCAGTCGCTTTACCTTAAAGAATGCTCGGCCATTTTGCACATGGAAGAAACCACCCTGATGAACGAACTCAACAAGATCAGGCGGCGCAACTATGATCGCAAAATAAAAGAGCAGGCTGCGGTGGCTCCCGAAAAAGTGCTGGTGCCGCCCAAGCCTGAGCCGACGGAAAGTACCGAGTTCGATTTTTTTTCGACAGAATATCAGGAAAAAGACATCATCAGGCTCCTGATGCGCTATCCGCAGCATGTGCTTACTTTTGAGGTAAAAACCGACAAAGAGGTTCAGACGTATGAATTTCCGGTGGCGAGTTACATCGTCAACGATTTGCGGCGCGACGAGTTGCACTTCAGAAATCCGATTTTTCAAAAAGTTTTCGACACTGCGGCGGCAGCAATCGATGCCGACACAATACCCGACGAGACCTTCTTTTTGTATAATCCCGACAAGGAAATTTCGGCGCTGGCGGCAACCATGCTTACCTCCCGTTATGAACTCAACGACTGGTCGCGGGTAAAAATAGTAGTGAAAAATGAAGCGGATCGGCTCCCAATGGCCGTTACACATGCACTGCTCTCGATGAAGCTGCGGGTGCTCGAAAAAAAATTTGACGAAATGCTTGCCAGTCTCAAACAGGCGCCCGATAGTGAGATTATGCCTTTGATGTCGCAGCAACGAAAGCTGCAGCAAAAAATCGAACGCATTGCCCAGGAGCTTCAACGCATAGTTTTGAGATAAAAGTTATTAATGTTTGGTTAATATTTATCGTTAGAGCATACAGAAAACAATGAAACAATATTCCTTCATCATAATCATTTTGCTGACTTCCAACATGGGTAGTGCTCAATTGGTCAAATTAAGCAAAGACATAGACATTGATACTTTACGAATGTGGATGAATTATTCTTACCAAATTGAACCTGAATTAGCACAAGACATACAAAAAAGTGTAACTGTGGCATTAGGACGGTTCAATAGCAGACCTATTGGATTTGTTGCGGTTTTGGATTCAACACCTTCCAAATTTAGTATGAAAATGAATATGGGTGAGATTAATTATGTTGATAACAAAGACGATCTGATTTGGACAGGGATTGGATTGGTAACTTTAGCAGGACATGTTTATTTAATTTCAACTATTGGTTGGACACTACCTATTTTATTACTTCCAAGCACGGTAAGTGAGGTTAGTTTAGAACCTTCTTTGAATCTTGTAACAAATAAGCCCAAACAGAATAGATTTTTCGTTAATCCTATGGGCTATTTGAGAAAAAAAGAAAAACAAAAAGAAAAGATGGTAAGTAAAATGGAGAAAGTGCTCTACAGATTTCTAAAGAACTTAGGGAAACAAGACGAAAGAAATAACAGGTTTTAAAATCCATAAAGTTTAAAACATGCAGGAAACCTATCATACGGTTGCCAATGTTTCTTCGCCCATTGCCGAATACAATTAACCAGTTCTTCCAAATGATAGAATGAAATATATTTCTCTCGCTGAGGTGGAGGAAGGATCGGGTGCGCAACGGTCGGTTCTCCTTCCTAATCCTGAATAGGATGGATTGGCGCTGATATAAAATTTTGTAGCCACTCGATCATTAACCCCGGCCTTTAGGCCGGCGGGTTGAGACGAAAAAAATTTCAGTGGGCTTTAGCCCAAACGAATTGAATGTGATGATGAATTTTAAAATTTAATGACAATGAAACGACTACTTTTTCTTTTTGTAATAATGATTGTAATAATGACTTCGTGCAACGAAACCACCGAACGGAAAGCCACAGATTATGATTCGCTGGAAGTCTATTCAGGCGACGATCTGGGCGTGGCCTATAATCCCAATGCGACGACTTTTAAAGTGTGGGCGCCGACGGCAGAGGCTGTCCGGGTTAATATTTATGAAAAAGGATCAGGTGGCGACCTGCTTGAAAAGATAAACCTGAAGCGAGGCGATTCCGGCACCTGGGCTGTAACAGCAGAAGAAGATTTGCTTGGGAAATTTTATACTTTCCAGATACAACAGCAAGGGCAGTGGCTCGACGAAACGCCCGGCATCTATGCCGATGCTGTTGGCGTCAACGGATCACGTGGAGCCATCATCAACATGGAAGCCACCAATCCGGAGGGTTGGGAAAATGACATTCGTCCGCCGCTCAAAAATTACAACGACATCATTATTTATGAGCTGCATGTGCGCGATATGACCATCCATCCGTCGTCGGGCGCTACGGAACGAGGGAAATTTGCCGGCCTGAGCCAAACAGGAACCACCAGTGCCGAAGGCCTCAAAACAGGAATCGATCACATCAAAGAGCTGGGTGTAACACACGTTCACATTTTGCCGGCTTTCGACTACCGCTCCATCGACGAAACCAAGTCAGAAAATGCCTACAACTGGGGTTACGATCCCGAAAACTACAATGTCCCCGAAGGATCGTATGCCACCGATGCAGCCGATCCTGCTACCCGCATCCGCGAATTTAAACAGCTCGTAAAAGCTATGCACGACGCCGGCTTGCGTGTGGTAATGGACGTGGTTTATAACCACACCGGCAAAACAGAAAATTCAAACTTTAACCTGATGGTGCCCGGCTATTATTACCGCCAAAATGCCGACGGAACTTTTAGCAATGCTTCGGCTTGTGGAAACGAAACCGCCTCGGAGCGGCCCATGATGCGCCAATTTATGATCAATTCGCTCAAGCATTGGGTAGAGGATTATCATATTGATGGCTTTCGTTTCGATTTGATGGGCATTCACGACATAGCGACGATGAACGCGGTGAGCGAAGCAATACACGCCATCGACCCGACGATTTTCCTATACGGCGAAGGCTGGACAGCCGGCGCCTGCCCACTGCCCGACGACCAACTGGCATTAAAAAAAAATGTGGCGCTGCTCGACAGCATAGCTGTGTTTAGCGACGACATCCGCGACGGCATCAAAGGTGCCTGGAACCATCACGAAGCCAAAGGGTGGGTGAGCGGCAACAGCGACCTTCAGCAAGATGTGCGCTTTGGCATTGTGGCATCGGTGCCGCACCCGCAGGTGGATTACAGTAAGGTAAGTTACTCCGACACCGCCTGGGCGCGCGCGCCTTGGCAAACGATAAATTATGTGTCGGTGCACGACAACCACACCCTGCTGGATAAATTGCACATTTCCAACCCCGACGACAGCGAGGCTACGCTTATCCGTCGGCACAAACTGGCCAACACCATTGTGCTTACATCGCAGGGCATTCCGCTGCTGCATGCCGGCGTGGAGTTGCTGCGCACCAAGCAGGGCGTCGAAAATTCGTACAACGCCCCCGACAGCATCAACCAGATCGACTGGAGCCGCAAAGCAAAATACAGCGACGTATTCGATTATTACCGCGACCTGATAACGCTGCGCCGCGAGCATCCCGCCTTTAGAATGACCAGCGCTGATGAGATCAGGCAAAACCTGCATTTTGTCGAGCAAACTAATCTTCCCGGCGTCATTGTTTTTGTTTTAAAAAACCACGCCAATGGCGATCCGTGGCGGAATATTGTGGTAGTTTATAATAGCTATGATGAAGAAAAAATAGTGCAAATCCCTTTCGGGAAATGGACTTTCTTTTTTGATGAAAACGGTCTGCACCCCGAAGGACTGCGCACGCTAAAGCACGACAAGATAGCGGTGCCACCCATTTCGGCGATGGTGCTGGCGGAGGTAGAATGGTAATTGGTTGTAATTGATGGTAATTGGTTGTAATTGATGGTAATTTGTAGTAATTGATGGTAATTGATGGTAATTTGTTGTAATTGGTAGTAATTGATGGTAATTGATGGTAATTGATGGTAATTTGTAGTAATTGATGGTAATTGATGGTAATTTGTAGTAATTGATGGTAATTGATAGTAATTGATGGTAATTGATGGTAATTTGTTATAATTGGTAGTAATTGATGGTAATTGATAGTAATTTATGGGCGCTAAAAAATTATAAATGGTACATCGGTGAACGACAAGTAAATAGATTTGTTAAAGCTTTGCAGGTACGTGCGGCAGGGATTGCAGCGGCACCTGTCGCAGCAGGGCTTACCCGATGTGCCCGTGTACTAAGGCTAATCGATAATCGCCAATGGCGGGCAAATCCACAGGGCGACGAAAGCAGAAAGTTCTGCTGCGGCGCGTATAGCGGAAAGCCCGTCCGCCGCCCAAATTATTAGAATAATGAAAATAACAGAATACGAAAAGTTATGAAAAACACTGAGACATCGAAAAAGAAAAAAGTGCTGCCGCTGGTGGCGCAGGACAACTGGCTGGAGCCGGTAGCGCAGGAGATAGAAAATCGTGTGGAACGCTATGAGCAGCGGCTGGCGCAAATTGAAAAGGACTTTGGCAGCCTGACGAAGTTTGCCGATGCGCACAAGTTTTTCGGAATTCATTATGATAAAAAATCCTGTGGCTGGTACTATCGCGAGTGGGCACCGGAAGCGTATGAACTATTCTTTTTTGGCGACTTCAACCACTGGGACCGGGAAGCACATCCTATGGAGAAGAAGGCGAACGGTGTATGGGAGATTTTTCTGGATGAGGCTACCTATGCCGACAGTTTTGTGCACAACGGCAAGGTGAAGGTGCTGGTGCATGGCGCCAATGGCTGGAACGAACGCATTCCGGTGTGGATTACGCGCGTGGTGCAGGACGACTACACAAAGGATTTTGCCGGTCAGGTGTGGATGCCGTCGGAGGAGTTTTCGTGGCACGGCGACAGTTTTAGCCTGCGCAGCCTCGACCAGTTGCTGATATACGAAACGCATGTGGGCATGGCACTCGAAAAATATGCCGTGGGGACGTATCTGGAGTTTGCCGATCACATTCTGCCCAAGGTGAAAGAAGCCGGTTACAATGCATTGCAAATGATGGCTGTGGCCGAACATCCTTACTACGGTTCGTTTGGCTATCATGTGGCCAATTTCTTCGCGCCATCCAGTCGCTTTGGCACGCCCGAAGAGTTGAAGTATCTGATAAAAAAAGCCCACAGCAGGGGCATCGCTGTGATTATGGACATCGTGCATTCGCATACGGTGAAAAATCTCAACGAAGGGATCAACCACTTCGATGGCTCCGACCACCAGTTTACGCATCCGGGTGAACGGGGTGAGCATCCGGCATGGGATTCAAAAGTATTTGACTACGGCAAAACTGAAGTGATTCAGTTTTTGCTGAGCAACCTTAAATATTGGATCGAGGAGTTTCATTTTGATGGCTTCCGTTTCGACGGCGTCACTTCCATGATGTATTTCCACCACGGGCTGACGGAATTCGACAGCCGCGACAAGTTTTTTACCGACGGCGTAGAGTGGGACGCCATCACCTACCTGCAACTGGCCAACACGCTGGTGCACAAAGTGAAGAAAGACGCTGTAACCATTGCCGAAGATGTGAGCGGCATGCCGGGACTTTGCATTCCTATAAAAGATGGCGGCATCGGCTTCGACTACCGCCTGGCGATGGGTATCCCCGATTTTTGGATAAAGACGCTGAAAGAAAAACGCGACGAAGACTGGAACATGGAGGAGCTTTGGAATACGCTTACCGACCGCCGCCCCGGCGTGGGAACGATTGGCTACGCCGAATCGCACGACCAGGCGCTGGTGGGCGACAAAACCATTGCCTTTTGGCTGATGGACAAAGAGATGTATTTTCACATGCACCGCGACGACGACAATCCGGTGATTGCCCGTGGCATGGCGCTGCATAAAATGATACGTTTTATTACGCTGGCGCTGGGCGGACAGGCTTACCTCAACTTTATGGGCAACGAGTTTGGCCATCCCGAATGGATCGACTTTCCGCGCGAAGGCAACGGCTGGAGCTACCATCACGCCCGCCGCCAATGGTCGCTGCGCTACAATCCCGAACTGAAATACCAGTACCTGGCCGAGTGGGACAAGGCAATGATAAAACTGGCCACCCAATATAAATTGCTTGCTGCCGGATGGGGCAATCTGATAAAAACCGACGACTGGAACAAGGCCATCGTTTTTGAAAAAGCCGGGCTGATCTTTGCCTTTAACTTCCACGCAAATCAGTCGCTGCCCGACTACGATTTTGATGTGCCCGCCAAAGGCGACTACAAAGTAATCCTCAACTCTGATGCACCCGACTATGGTGGCCACAACCGCGTGGATGAGTCCATCGTACACGTTTCGCAGCTCGACGAAAAAAGCGGGCGGCACTTTGTGCAGGTGTATCTGCCAAACCGAACAGCGCTGGTGCTGAAGAAGATGGGGGAATAGTGAGCGGGGATTAGAGCCTAAGAGGCAGCGATGAAATTATATCATCTTGTATGTTTTTATTGACGATTTCAAATGGGCTACTTACTTTCTGGTTCGATAGTTCCACTGTGGAACATCTTCTACAGGCGGGTGAGGCGGTTGGCCACGAAATATCGGCTTCTTTTAAAATTCATATTTCATTTCCAATTACCCTGCTGTTGCAAAGGAGCTGCGACGCGATTATCATATTAATAAAAGGCTGCTGATACTATTAATGGCTGGCACGGTTTTGCCTAATGGTAAGCTATTATTAATTTAAAAACACTAAAAGATGTCATCCATACTAAAAATTATACTCGCTTTTATCCTGCCACCTCTGGCAGTAGCACTCGAATACGGCCTCGGCGGTAAATTCTGGCTCAATGTTTTACTTACACTACTCGGCTACATCCCCGGGCTTATCCACGCACTTATTATTCTTTAACAGCCAATTTTTAAGAACTATTAAATATGAAGACCAAAAACAAAGACATCCTTAAAGAAGCGCTTGTCACCGGAGCCATTATGTTAAGCGGATTCTTGGTGCGGCAAGCTATCGAAAGTGGTTATGAAGCCATCAGCAGAAAAAAAGTGCCAAAAAATGCCAACTCCACCGGCGTGAGCTGGGGCAAAGCGTTGCTTTGGACGCTGGCCACCGGAGCCGTTATCAGCATTGTAAAAACTGCAGTGCGCCCTTATGTGGATGTAGGTGTGGATGAAATGTTGGATGAATAATCCTGGAATTTTCTGTTGACCATAGAGCGTCCGCAGAACCTACCATCATTAGATTAACGACAAATTCCGAAGGAATCTAACGAAACCAATCTCTACAACTTTTTCAGCACGGCGCTTATGTCCACCCGATTGTTTAGCATATCTTTCCACAAATCGCCTACATCCTTCAAGCGCTGCTGCATGGTGTGGATATTAAATTCGGCGGGATCGATTCCTGCTTTCAATTCGTCGGCCGTCACAGGCGTGGAAACGGTCGCTCCAGGCTTGAGCCGCAGGCTGTAAACCGAGGCCATCGTTTTGCCACGTCCGTTTTGTAAATAATCAAGATAAATTTTTCCTTTGCGCTTCGCGGGGCTTCGCTCAAAGCTGGTGATCTTGCGAAAGCGCTCGTGAATAATGGTTTCGAGCAGCCGGGCAAACTGCTGACCCTGATCATGGGTATAATGTGGAAGTACCGGCAAATAAATGTGTATCCCGCGCGAACCGGAAGTCTTGCAATAAAACGGCAACTTCAGCTCTTCAAAAAGCTGATCAAATCCCAGCGCTACGCGCACTACCTCCTCAAAACCAATTTCGACAGGATCGAGATCGAACACCACATAATCAGGTTTATCCAAATCGGGCACCGAAGCATTCCAGGGATTTAGCTCCACGCTGCCCCAGTTGACCATAAAAAGCAGCGTGGCTTTATTCTGGCAAAGCAAATATTCGGTGCTGCCCGACGAGCTTTCTACCTCCACGGTTTTTATCCATTCGGGAACCAGACCTTTTACATCTTTCTGAAAAAATGATCCTCCTTTTACTCCATCAGGCGACCGCAGCAAAGACTGAGGTCGGTTGATAAGATATGGAAGCAGCACATCGGCCATTTGATTATAATATTGATATACATCCTTTTTCAGGATTTTTTCGTTGGGCCAGAAAATCTTATCCGGGTTGGATAATTCCGGGAGAGTGGGTATCGGATGACTGATAGTGTTTAATGCAGAGGGTCGTTTCCCGCTCCGGTGCGACAAGCTACGCGTGCTGTCATTTTCGGGAGCATCAGCCGTAAGATCGGGTACATGGACAGGGCTGTCATCTTCGCGTACAATTTCTGAGGTCTTTTTATCGGAGCGCAGACCCCGGAACACCGGATGACGCATAGCGCCCTCACGAGTCCAGTCCGTAAATTGCACCTCAGCAATCAACTTAGGCTCCACCCACCGGGCTGCTTTTTCTTTGGCAGGAACTTTCACCGGCGGTTCGTTGATTTTGAGCGATTGCAATTTTTTAAAAATATCCTGCAAAGTAGCCTCATCGAACCCCGTCCCTACTTTTCCGGCATAGCGCAGCCTGCCGTTTTCGTTGATGGCCAGCAGCAGCGCTCCGAAAGCCGTTCGCGATCCTTTGGGTGCAGTGTATCCCACAATTACAGCTTCCTGATGTTTAGCAGTTTTCACCTTGAGCCACTCGTCGGAACGCTTGCCGGGATAATACTTGCTTTGCGCACGTTTGGCAATCATGCCTTCCATTTGTAGCTTTTTCATTTGATCAAAAAACAATTTGCCCTTTTCGGGGATATGATCGCAGTAGCGGATGCGCTGCAGGCTTTCAGGCAGCATTTTTCGCAATAATTCTTTGCGCTGCAATAAAGGAACTTCCAATAACGAATAGCCGTCGAGCCACACCAGATCGAATACATAATAATAAAGCCGGTGCATGGATTGCGTGTCGAGATGCTGAAGCGTTTGAAAATCAGATTTACCTTCTTGGTCCAGCACCACCACTTCGCCATCCATCACAAAATCGTGATTGATTTTTATTAATTCATCATGGATTATGCTGAATTTTTCGTCGTAAGGATTGCCATTGCGCGAAAACAAATTCCTTTGGTTATCTTTTCGGGTAGCAATAATGCGGTAACCGTCCCATTTTATTTCAAAAATCCATTCCGGATTATCAAAAGCAGCGTCGGCAAGCGTGGCAAGCATCGGGCTGATGTCGGGCAGTTGAGAGGAGTGTGCATTGGGAATTTTATCTGGCGATGCCAGGGACGACTTTTTGCGGCCACTGGCAATTTCATCCAGGGAAAGTCCGCTCACCACGGAGTGCTGACTGAAGCGATGGTTTGCATCGGCATATTTATCCTTGCTTTTGGTGATGATCCATTGCTCCTGATCGCCTTTGTCGTCGATGCGGTAGAGCGAGTAAAATCCTTTTAGTTTTTGCCCTTCGAGGGAAAATTTTAACGATCCATTTCTAATTTTTTCATCAATGGCCTCCACGGTATTTTCCACACTTTTTTCAGGCCAATAGGTGCCGGTATCCCACAGTAGCACAGTGCCGGCGCCATAGTTCCCGTCAGGAATAACACCTTCAAAATGCTGATAATCTACCGGGTGATCTTCCACCTTTACGGCCAAGTGCTTATCGGCAGGGTTGGCAGAAATGCCTTTGGGAACTGCCCAGCTCACCAGTTTGTCGCCTACCTGCAGGCGGAAGTCGTAATGCAGATGGCTGGCATCGTGTTTTTGCACCACAAACCGGCGATCATCGGCGGCAGGTAGGTCGCCTGCAGGCTCCGGTGTTTTATCAAAATGCCTTTTGCTTTTATATTTTTCTAATGCTGCCACATCAATTATTAAGTTTCAAACTTTCTTTGAGCTGGCTCATCAAATCCTTCACTGCTGTAGGCTCATGTTGGGTGGTAGCGGGTTTAAATTCTTTATGTTCTGCTTTGGCTTTGATAATTTTTTTGAGCTGCTGGTTGTAGGTATCTTTATATTTTTTGGGTTCGAAATCTGTTTTCATCTGTTCGATGAGCTGCATGGCCATATCGAGCTCTTTTTTGGCAGGGCTTTTTTTGGCGGGCAATTTCAAGTCTTTAGGTAAGCGCAGATCTGCGTCGAAACGCATTTGTATCAAAAAGATAACTTCCTCATCGGCCATTAGCAGCGCCAGATGCTCGCGGTTGCGCATAGCAAATTTAGCCAGTCCGCCCATTTTCGATTTTAAAATGGCTTCGCGCAAAAGATTATAGGTAGTGGCGGCGCCCTTACCGGGTTCTATCAGGTAAGGCTTCTCGAAATAGCGCGGACTTATCTGGTCGATTTTTACAAAATCAGTGATGTCGATGCTATCAGAACGTTCAGCACTTATTTTTTCAAAGTCAGCATCGTCGAGGATGATGTAGTAATCGTCCTCTTTGTATCCTTTTACGATGTCGTTCCAGGGCACCTCTTTTCCATCATTTTTACACACACGTGTGTATTTTATGGGGCAGCCATCACCTTTGCGCACCATGTCCAGGTCGATGTTGTGCGTGCTGGCGCCAGTGTAAAGTTTCACGGGTATAAATACCAAACCGAAACGAATTCCTCCTGTCCATACGGGTCTCATAGTTTTTAGAGTTTTAATTATCAAAATTTTCAAGGTCATCTTCGAGCAGGCTCAATACTTCCATCTCATGCGTATCGAGATATTTGGTTTCCATTTCCGAAAACTTTTTCTTAGGGATTTGTTCGGGTGCAAACTTCTCGTCGCTGATCAATTGCAGAATGGCCGGATGTATATAGTATTTTTCAGCCACAGCCTTAGTATTTCCCAGCTCTTCAGCCACCTTTTTAACGATGGTAGTTTTTAGATTTTTGCGTGGATTTTCGGCCTTTTCTTCTTTAGCAAAATGCCATTGCTGCATTGCCACTGTAGTACCACCCCACGTGCGAAAGGTTTTGCTGGTAAAGGTTTCTCCGGTAATTGTGCGTAAATATTCGTTTACATCGCTCGAGTCGATGGAGCATCTTGTCCCATCATCATCAATATATTTGAATAGTTCGTAACCAGGCAGCTCGGAACTTTGTTTTATGAGCCGGATGAGCTGCCGGTTTTCGATGCTGATACGGCGCATCTTGCCACTCTTTGCTTTGTATTCGAGCATGAGCTTACCATCTTCTTCCTTTAGATGTTTGCGTCGCAGCGTGGTGATGCCGTAGGTATCGTTGCTGTTGCGGTAGCTAAGGTTACCAACCCGCAAAAACTTTTTGTCCATAAAAGTAACGATCAGGGCAAGCACTTTTTCGTATGGCCATCCGTGCTTGCGCATGTGGGCAGCAGTTGTTTGACGCAGTAAAGGCAAGGTACGGCCAAAATTGCGCAAAGCATTAAATTTCTCTTGTTGGCTAAATTCCAGCCAATGTGGATGATAAATGTATTGCTTGCGGTGGCGGCCATCAATTCCGGTAGCCTGCAGGTACCCGTTTGGCTGGCGGCAAATCCACACTTGCTGCCAGGCGGGCGGTATTCTGAGCGTCTTAATGCGGGCAATCAGCTCCTGGTCGCGTGTTATATTGCCACGTTGGTCCAGATAAACAAACCCCCGACCGTGGCGCCGGCGCCGGAAGCCGGGGTTTGAATCGTGTACATAGATAAGTCCTTGCATGTGCGTTTTATAGGAGTTTTAGATTTGTTTTTGCTTTTTTTCTTTCTGTTGCCACGGCCATTGACCTTCCAGTTCCACCTGTAGCGAAAAGCTAAGAAAAGTGCGCACAAGAACTATTACCGCCAGAATCAACACACTGCGCATGGTTGGTTCGGTAGATACTGTAGCGATGATGTCGGCAGCTACCAGTATTTCCAAACCCAGCAATATCATTTTGCCCAGGTCTTGCCGCAGCTTGCTATACTGCGCCGCATTGTCGCCCAGAGAGCGAAAAGTATAGCGGATGAGTATAAAAATGGCTCCCCCTGCGATGGTAAGCACACCAATCACCTCGATTATTCTGGCCACGATATCTATGTAATAACTGATGCCATCCATACCGGATTAAGATTTTTTCTTTTCTTCCATCAGTTGGCGATATTCGCGACCAAGTTGTTCGATTTCTCTGTCATTGAGAACTTTTTTTGCCAGATCAAATACATCTTCTTCCTCTTCGTCCAAATGGTGATTTATCATTTCGTGCAGGTCTTTGAAATATATGAGCCAGGCCGAAGCGCTCATATCGGTATCGTCGAGCTTATCAACCAGTTCGTCCATTTCGTTATGTTCTGCCACACTATGTCGTGCTTGCTCCTGCGATTTATCCACCTGCATCAGCGGGATGTAGAAATGGCGTTCCTCGCTTTGCTCATGTGCCGTTAATTCCTTTTTTAGGTTTTCCCAAAGTTGCTTACGCTCGGCGCTGTCGCCGTGGGTTTCGAGAATTTGGTCGGCGAGTGCGCGCTGCGTTTCATGGTCTTTTACCAGTTCGTCAAAGATTTTCATACTTTTTAGTGTTTTAGAATGAATTATTGAATTTGATTATTTATTATAAAAAAAATGTGTTGTCATAATGATGGCAGCGCCCTATATCGAGCTTTCACAATCATGAAAATGCCATAAGCCGCCAGACCTGCTGCCACCACCGCCAGAATTAACGGTCCGGCTGTATTATTGCGCAGCAGTTCAAAAGCTTCCTTGGTGCTTCCGGCTTCCGAAGAGTTGGCAAACCAGGCAGCGCGTAAAAACAAAAACCCAATTACACCAATTACTATGGCGCGGGCTATGTAGCCCACCAATCCAAGCTTAAGCAAAAGTTGTCGGGCGTACTTGTGCAAATCAGCTTCTTTGAGTTTGTCGGCATATTGGCCGCTAAGTGCCCTGTAAAGATGATAAATGGCGCGTCCGAAAAAGACGGCTGCAATAATTCCTACAGCTATTTGTCCCCACGTTTCGTCGAGGATCATTCGCAGATAGCTTTCGCGTTTTGATCCGTCGTCGCCACCGCCACTGCTGCCGATAAAAACCATTTGTGCTGCCGTGAAAGCGGCAAAACCATAAAACAATCCACTGGAGGCATACCCAAGGCGCGAACGGATTTTTTTGTCCTCCGGATTGTAAATGGCCTGAATAAATCGCCACATCACATAGCCGATAAGACCTACAGCAACAAATGCAAGCAGCACCTGACCAAAAGGCTGTGCTACAAGAAAACTAAATGCTCCTCCTTTGCCGCTTGCGCTGCCGCCTGCATTGAAGGCTGCCAGCACTGCCAGTACTCCTATGAGCACATAAACGACGCCTTTAGAAAATATTCCGAACCGGGCAAATCGTTTAATCCACTTTTTGGCTTCTTTCATAGCGATCCATTCTGGTTGTTAATTTTTAAAAAAATAAATGGGATTTTAAAATCCGGCAGCCCAAAAATCAAAAATTTGGCCAAATCACTTTTTAGATAACTAACAAGCAGGCAATGAGGGAAATGGCAATTAATAGAGGAAAGTATAACTGTGGAGTGTGTAGGGAGCTATTGCCACAACAAGTTCCATATAAATCCTACAAGATATTAAAAGAACCGGCAGTTGCCGGTGTAAAACAGTTCCAAATAAATTTCAATATTCAGGTTTCGACTGTTTCGGCAGGCTCAACAAATAGCTCAACCACCTCGGCGAGTTTGGAATTTGGGATTTGGAATCTGGGCTTTGGCTTTCCCACTTTTTTTTGATCATTTCGTTTCAACAGGCAGAGCCTGTAAGAATAACATGGACGAAGTGAAACCTCGCCCAAACGCCGAAACGCACAAGTTCCAAAATTCAATAAAACATCCGCCAGTGGTCGGAGAAAACATTTCTAACCAAATCTCAATAGTTAAATCTCAAAAACTACTGCTCCGCAGTTTAAAATTTGGAACTTGGAATTTGTTTAGGATTTGGCTTTTGCTATATGGTGCTAATATTTGCATGTTAAAGCTCAATTCCGAGCTGGTTGATCTTGTTGTAGAGCGTCTTTCGATCGATCTTCAGGATTTTGGCTGCCAGCGATTTGTTGTAATTGGCTTCGCGCAGGGCACGTTCTACCACAAGTTTCTCAGCTTCGTGGGTAGCATCTTTCAGGTCAAAAGATTCTCCAATGATGGCTTCGCTGATGGTGGCGGGCTTGGGCTGTTGCATCAGTTCACCGGGCAGGCATTCGCGCGTAACATACTCGCCGCGGGCTATAAGTACGCTGCGCTTCACCACATTGCGCAGCTCGCGCAGATTGCCAAACCAGGCATAATTTTTAAATATTTGCGCTACTTCCTCATCAAGACCTTTCACCTCTTTATTCAATTCGCCATTGGCTTCGTCGAGAAAGTGTTGTGTAAAAATAAGGATGTCGTCGCCACGCTTGCGCAAAGGAGGCAGCTCTACTTTGAACTCGTTGAGGCGGTGGTAGAGGTCTTCGCGAAACTGTCCTTCGGCAACAGCTTCCATCAGGTTGCGGTTGGAGGCGGAGATGAGGCGCACATCGATAGGGATGATTTTGGTGTCGCCGACGCGTGAGATAACTTTTTGCTGGATGGCGCGCAACAGCTTAACCTGTGTTTCGTAAGAGAGGTTGCCTATTTCGTCCAGGAAAATGGTGCCTCCGTTGGCTTGCTCGAAGTATCCCGATTTGTTATTCACGGCGCCGGTAAAGGAGCCTTTGATGTGGCCGAAGAGTTCGCTGGCAGCCAATTCTTTGGGAATGGCACCACAGTCGATGGCTACAAAACCTTTTCCTTTGCGCCGGCTGTGGTTGTGGATAAGCCTGGCCACGTATTCTTTGCCCGAACCTGTTTCGCCCTGTATCAGTACCGACATATCGGTGGGCGCTACCAGCTTGCTTTGGTCGATAAGTTGGAGCATCAGCGGGCTGTTGCCGGTAATAAAATCCTGATCAGAAGCCGTTTCGAGTGCCAGTTTTTTGCGCAAAGCTTTTTTGATGATAGCGCTGATCTCTTCCGGAAAAATAGGCTTGGTAACGTAATCGTACGCGCCCGACTTGATGGTTTCGACCGCAGTGCGGATTTCGGCATAAGCCGTCATCATTATCACCGGAATGTCGGGGGTGGCGCGTTTTATCTGCGTAAGCAACTCGGTGCCGTCGATGTCGGGCAGGCGGATGTCGCAAAGCACCAAATCGATGGTTTCTTCACGCATCAAATCAAGTGCAGGCTTGCCCTTCCCCAGCGTGAAAATCTTGTAACCCTCGCGCTTAAGAAAATTTTCGAGCAAGTTGATGATATAATGATCGTCGTCGATGACGAGTATGGTTTTTTTCATTTGGCTCCTTTGTGTTAATGCGTCAAAAGTACAACAACAATTGATGATCAAAATCTTAAAAATTGTTGTCACGGATTTTTGTTTCAGCGTCTTTAATAAGTTGTAATCCTAATGTAATTTCCCCGATACAAAGTTTGATCAATGTGGCATCGCGGCGGTAATTCTCTTTGCGCAGATAACGGTTTTCTATTTTCAAAAGCAAAGGTGTAACCCTGGCAAGTCCAAGTTGCTGTGCCGAGGGCAAAAGCCGGTGGGCTGCCTCGGCTATTTGCGGGTAATCATCGTCCAGTAGATTCTGCTGTATCAACGCAAGCAATTCGCTCGTATTTTTAATAAAAGCTTCCAGCATTAGCAACAAAAAGTCTTTGTCGCCGCGGGTTATATGAATTAGCTCGCTTAAGTCGAAAGGAGGAGTAGTGGGGGTGGTTTCTTTCGAAAGATTACGAATAGGTGTTTGAACCTCTGTTTCGATAATAGGAATATCCGACGAGTGCAAAACAATCTTTTCGTAAATATATTCTTCCTTGAAAGGCTTCAGAATCACGTCGTCCATTCCTGCGGCAAGGTATTGTTCGATATGCTTTTTGAGCACATTGGCTGTCATGGCGATGATATGCGATTTGCGTCGGGTTGGAGCGTTGGCTTCCTCGCTGCGCATGGCTTTTGCCACTTCTATTCCGTTGATGCCTGGCATGTTGATGTCGAGCAAAACCACATGGAATCTACCAGGTTTAAAATGGCGCAGTGCAGTTTTGCCGGAAGAGGCAAAAACGGTTTTTATCTTCAACTGCTTCAGAATTTCTTTGCCCAGCATACGATTTACCGGGTCGTCGTCAACAAAGAGCACCGAAACATGGCGCAGGGGGAGCATCGAAATAGCTTGCCGGGTATCGAAAAGTTGATAATCGGGATTGGTATGTTTTTGAAATTTTAAAACAAACGAAAAAACAGACTCCTTGCCCAGCCGGCTTTGGGCAGTGAGGATGCCGCCCATGGTTTCTATCAGGTCTTTGCTGATGGTAAGCCCCAGGCCTGTGCCCGAATAGGTGCGCCCTATCGAGTTGTCCACCTGATGGAAAGGCCGGAAGATGGTTTTAAGATTTTCGTCGGCAATACCTATTCCTGTATCAGAGATACTGAAACGCACGGTGAGGACTTTTCGCGTCGATTTAATGAGGGTGCCTTCCACCGACACCGAGCCGCGTTTGGTAAACTTTATGGCGTTGCTTATCAGGTTTATCAATATCTGCCGCAGCTTGGCTTCGTCGCCCAAAAGCACGACGTCCAAAGCAGGATCGATGTTGACAAAATATTCCAGATTTTTTTCCTTGTATCTCAGCTCAACCACATCGTGCACGGCTTGCAGCACATTGCTTATTTTAAAAGGAATTTCTTCGAGGTGTACCTCACCCGATTCGATTTTGCTCAGCACCAGTATCTCGTCGATGATGGAAAGCAAATGCTGAGAGGAGCTGTGGATTATGTTAAGATATTCCGATTGTTTTTTGCTAAGACGGGTCTTGCGCAACTGCTCGGCAAAACCAATCACCGCATTCAGGGGGGTGCGTATCTCGTGCGACATCTTAGCTATGAAGTTGCTCTTGGCGTTGTTGGCCTCGTCGGCTTCTTTCTTGGAGAGCTTCAGCTTTTTTTCTGCGAGCTTGGTTTCGGTAATGTTTTGCAAAATGATCACGCACGTCATGCGGCCAAAATCATCCATCAGCGGGGTAAGGCGCACATAATATTGCTTATTCGCCACCGAAAGCTCGCGGCTTACCGGAGTGGACTCAAAGGCTATCATTAGCAGTGGCTCCAGGATACGCATGATCTCTCTGGGGAAATATTCCGGCAGGGTTTTTTCGTCGGTGACGGGTTTTGCCCAGCCTTGCCGTAGAATTTCGCTGCCCACATTGCACAATATTTTGTAGTCACTGTCCACCAGCATCAGGTCGATGCCGGGAACATTTTCAGCCAAAATTTTGTAATACTGCAAGCGATCATATTGCTCATGGTGCCAATCCAAAATTTCGTCGGAAGGTATTCCGGATTCGATGTACATCACTTGCCCGTCTGGCTGCGGGAAATAAAATTTGCCAAACCGAGCGAGAATTTTTACCCCATGACCCTTTCGGTGCAGATGATGCAGCTCGCGCTTCACATCATGGCTCGCATTTTCATTAGTGATGTGTTGTATTTCACTGATTTCCGGCAGGCTGCTTTCAAGAAACAAGCGCGTAATATGAATTCCCAATACATCGTCGAGTGAAGCATAGCCCACAAACTCCAGAGCCGACCGGTTCATCCAATGTACATTCCAGCCGGAATCGTAGATTATGACGGGATTAGGCAATGCTTCCAATATCGTCGCTTTCATGCTATCTTTTTTATTAATAATATTCTAAGTCAGATGTTTTAAACTATTCATTATCCCGCCTGATGGACAACTGTTGAAAATATTCTACAAGAACAGAAGAAAATTTTATTTGTTTCAAAAAGCTAAATCATTGGTTAGTAGTGGCCTGAAAACTAATCATGTAAATAGATTTAATGGTATGTTTTTAGAATGACTAAAAAGTAAGAGTAATCTTTAAAATTTTCAATACCATGTCAATAACAAAAATTTTGGTCACCTCCGAAACCGCGTCAATGTCCACCAAAGTGATGGGGTTTGCAATTCATTTGGCTACAAAACTCCATATCGATGAAATCATCCTTCTTTACATTCTCACCCCTACGCCATCGCAGGCTTACATGACCTCAGGTGAAGTGTATATGGCGCCGGGAGTGCAGGCCGCGCAACTCGATCAGGAACGGCTCGAAACCAATCGAAAAAAATTGCAGGAGGAGGCTTTACGCTTCTCAACTCCCCAGGTTCGTATTACTCCTAAAGTAGCGTATGGCGACAGCCGAACCAGCCTCAACAGCTACATGCAAGAATACAAAACCGATCTGGTGATTGCCGAAGGCCGCGAGGAGCGCGGATTTATCGAAAACCTCTTTGGCAACGATACCGAACGGATGATTGCACAAACCGATTACCCGATGATCATCGTTAAAGAAGATTCAGAGATAAGCGATGTGCGGAAAATTGCTGTTGCCATCGATGTGGATGAAGAGCGGCACGGAGGAATCGCTGGTATCCGCGACTTTGCTGCCGGGGTTGGTGCCACCTTGCATCTGGTGCATGTAATCACCGACGATAATACCAACGCCGACAATGCCATCGAAAAGATGCGTGAACTTGCGCAGCATTATCACTTAACAAATCACGCCCTACATGTTGTCAACAACAGCAGCCTCGAACACGGCCTGCATAGCTTTATCCAAAAGTATAATCCCGATATGATTGCCGTGCTCACACAGGGCAAAGGAAAACTCACCCGCTTTTTCTACGGCAGTGCCACCGACGACATCCTCAAGGAATCCGACAAACCGATATTTGTAAGTAAGATAGTTTGAAAAAATGAATACCCGGGCGTCGCACTTTTTCAAAAATAAGGCGCCAAAATCCATTTTAAGTTACAGCCGGTTATCTGCTTACAATCAACCGTGTGGTAAACACACTGTTTTCATTTTTCAAACGGATCAGATAAACCCCCGCTGGCAGCTTTCTGTCGATCAGTTGTACCCGGCCCCAGGCTCCATCGCGACTAAAGATGCTCTGCCCTTTGCTGTTAAATACGGTAAGCTGAACCTGGCTCTCCAACTGCATATCTTCCATCAGCAATCGATAAGGTTCGTTGCCCGGATTAGGATAAACTTTCAGGGCATTGGCAGCATCAGGGATTTCTTCCACCGCACCAATAAAAGTTACACAACCGCCAAAGGAATCCAGAGGGAATTCTTCCCATTGCAATGAATAATCAACTGCGCTTCCCACATCCGTAACGGCGGTATAGGTCAGATTTTCAAAAACAGGAACATACGCTTCAAGGTTGACGGTGTATCCATTCGTGCAACTCACACCTTCACCCGAAGCATTGGTTCTTATAATACCAGTTTGGGGCTGCGATGGGTCTTCTTTTACACCCACCAAGGGGCCAAGTCCTATAAACAGATAGCCGCCATCCGAGATTGCTGTGGCTTCGATTGGTGACATAAAAACATTCTTAGCCCAAATGACATTTCCATCAGAAGTCAATTGGCATATCACTCCAGCTATATCATAGCTTCCAAAGGCCACCAGCAAATCGCCATTGGCTGTTGTATTCATTCTGCCTCTGGTTGCTGATTCATACCAGCCAAATGTACCAGCGTTAAGGGATTTGCTCCAAATGATTTCTCCATTGGCATCCATAGCCATTACCATCCCTGCTGCATCATAATTTGCATATCCGCAGAGGTAAAACCCCGATGGCCCGGCAATAAGATCACCAACTTGGCTTAGAGGAGAATAACCTTCGGTAGTTACCTTACGTTTTGCCCACACTACATTTCCGGAGGCATCGGTTTGGGTGAGGCTCATCTCTGCGCTATAAGGCTCAATGCTTTTGGTGTACCCACCAACAATCAGGTTTTCGTTGGACAGCTCTGCTACCGCCAGCCCGCCATCATTTAATGAAGCGCTTTCATAGGATTTTGACCATAAAAGTGCGCCATCGGCTGTAAAGCGAAGTAAAAGCAGTCGCGATGTGAATCCCCCCGGCGGGTCGCTATTGCCTGTTACCAAAATATCACCGCTGGCAGAAAGGGCGATTCCTGAAGGAACGACATCAATATCATTTACAAACTTTTTTACCCAAAGCAGTTCACCTGCTACATTTATCTTAATCAACAAGAGGTATTTTTTGTAGGTGCCACTCATATTTTCGGTGGCACAGATGAGGAAATTCTGATCAACGGTGCGTGCAATATCAATGGGCATTACCCAACTTCCTGCCCTTACCAGGCTTTTCGACCAGTGCATTACCCCCGCGGCATCCATCAGATGCACCCCGCCGCTGTTGCCCCATCCTTGTCTGCTGATCAGCATAAGACTATCCTGACCCGCTTCCGCACTCGCCAATACATGCATCCCTGATTCAGAATTGTAGAAAACTTTGGAGAATCGCACGTCCTGTGCTTGCGATAAAGCTGCCCATTGCAGCAGCAGCAAGCCCAATAAAAATGAAATGGTACTAAATTTTTTCATAATAAATGTTTTTGGTGTGAATAAAGTTAGCTAACTGTGCAAATATAAACTTTCCATGCAACAAAAAAGCTGCTCCGACCAGAAGATCAAAGCAGCTTTTTTATTTTTAATAAGGCTGTGAATTTATTTTATCACCAGCTTCTGGATGTTCGTTCCGTTTTTAGTTTTAACAAAAATAAAATATAATCCTGCCGGCAAACGGCTGATGTCGATAGTTTGCTCATGGCTGTTGATTGCCATCTCCATCATCAAAAGCCCGCTTTGGTTGGTGATGCG
>SABY01000200.1 GCA_009928785.1 Clostridia bacterium
CATAGCTATCTGATTTTTTTGCAAAAGTGCGACTTCTTCCTTTACGATACAAATCTCCTAACTAATTGATTTATAATTTCAGGGTCAGGAGTTCTGAATATGAAAAAGTTGTTGGAGATATTCAGGATTTTAGTTCGGCGAAATTTGTCCGGCTCTTCTTAAAAGATTTTCATCAACCTGTTGTGCTGCGATTTGCAACACTCGGTTTTGTAGAGATCAACAAAAACCCAAAAAACCTTGAAATAAACATAGTTCCGAATCCTGCAAAACATTTTATCCGTTTGCGCTTTCCTAAGCCGAATAAGCAAGAGATGATGATACACATTTACGATAACTTGGGCAGGCTTGTTTTTCAAGAAAAGTATCCCCTTGCCGTCTATCGGGAAATCGACATCGACGCATCAACGTTTGAAC
The DNA here is from genome assembly GCA_009928785.1 of Clostridia bacterium. Lineage (GTDB taxonomy): Bacteria > Bacteroidota > Bacteroidia > Bacteroidales > 4484-276 > SABY01. The sequence continues at coordinate 415 of SABY01000200.1, forward strand.
CGGGCTTTTATATCGTGCAGCTTTCTAACGAAAGATATGAATACAACACCAAGTTTATCATTGCAAAATAATTTCCTGATTTATTCCTCCACTACCATCCACACCGGGAAATGGTCGCTGAAACCATAGGGATCGTAGGTGCTCTTCTCGGCGGGTCGCCCAAATTTCTTTGGCGTCGGGTAGCGGCCACCGGTTATCATTTCAGGGAAATAGCCGATACTTGCCATAAGTTTTCCATTCAAGTCTTTCACCACGCGAGGCTTGCCGCTCGTCTGCACCAATTCTTTTGATACCATAAATTGATCGAAGACGTAGGGGAAATTGTTGTAATAAAACGTGCCGGTACCATCGCCGTGGCAAGGCCACATCAGGTTGAACAGGCGGGGCGAAATGGCGTATTGCACTTTGGTGACGCTGTTGGTGGATAGCGCATAATCCGTAACCGAGCGGCTCAATGGCTCATCGTTGAAGTCGCCCATGCAAGCTACGGCAATATCTTTTCCTTTTTTCTCGGTGATGCGTTGCATCCAGTAGCTGAGCGTTTCGGCAGCAATGATGCGGTAAGGCTCCGATTCGTAAACGCCCGCCGAGCGTGCCGGCCAGTGGTTGCCGATAAGGATCAGCTCGTTTTGTTTGGGCGTAACAAAGGTTACCTGAAACAAATCGCGCGTGGAGGAGCGCTTGAGCACGGTGTATGAAAATTGTTCTTTAGCTTCAAAAAGCGTTTTGTCGTAGATAAAAGCCACGTCGATGCCGCGCTGGTCGGAGGAGTCGTGGTGCGCGATGGCATAGTCGCGCCCGATGGTATGCAGCGCCTCAACAAGCTGCTGCAGCACCGGCAGGTTTTCCACTTCACACACGCCCAGTATGTCGGGCCCTCTGCCATTGTTCATCTGGCTGATAATCTTTACCAGATTAAAAATTTTGCGTTGCAGCACCGCTTGCGTCCAGCCTTTCAGCTCGCTGTTGAGCGCTCGCTGCAGCCACTCCGGACGGCTTGGTGAATCGAAGACATCAAACAAATTTTCAACGTTCCACCATCCGATATAATACTGTGTTTTCATAGCTGATAGTTTTGATGAATAATGTCAAAAGTAATATTTCTAAAATCTTACAAAAGTTTTGCGATTTTCAAAATCAATGGGTGAACGAGAATCAGCCACAAAAAGTCCACTCCCATTTCTGTTAGCCTCGTTAGGCTGAATCGAAAATTCGCGGATAATCCTCCAAAAGTGTATTTTTGGTTTTTAAAATTTTAACAATGAAAACAACGAAAGTACTTTTTTGGATGGTAATAATGGCTGTGATGCTGATGGTTTCTTCATCCGCAACAGCACAATCCGAAGTCGATCTGCAAAAGCAGGTCGAAACCCTTAATGGACAAATCGCCGACATGGAGCATCGCTTTGATGTGATCAACAAAAACATCGACGACCTGCTATGGATAGAAAAAGTTGGCGACGTGGCCTTTATTGATAAAGTTTACATCACCGGACCCCCCAAATGGAAGGAGGCGAACCCTACAGCACAGGGCGCCGGCAATCCCGTTAAGTTTTGGGCCTATATTTTCATCCCGCGCAATGCCGATCCCGACAAGAAGTATCCGTTGATAGTTTTCCCGCACGGCGGTGTCCATGCCGACTTCACCACCTATTACACCCACATCGTGCGCGAGCTGGTGGCGCAGGGCTACATTATTGTGGCGGCCGAATACCGCGGCAGCACCGGCTATGGAAAAGATTTTTATCAAACCATCGACTATGGCGGACTGGAAGTGGATGACGTAAAAGCAAGCCGCGACTATATGATCCAAAATTACGATCTGGTGGATAAAAACCGAGTGGGCATTATTGGCTGGAGCCATGGCGGGCTGATTGCCCTGATGAACATATTCGATTATCCCGACGACTACCAGGCAGCGTTTGCCGGTGTGCCGGTAAGTGACGTGGTGGCCCGGATGGGATACAAAGACCAGTCGTACCGCGACCTGTACGAAGCCGATTATCACATCGGCCAATCGGCCAACGACAATGTGGCCGAATACCGCCGCCGCTCGCCAGCCTGGAACGCGCACAAAATGAAAAATACCCCCCTGCTCATTCACACCAATACCAACGATGCCGATGTAAATGTGCTGGAGGTAGAGCATCTGATAAAATCGCTGAAAGCCGAAGGCAAAAAGTTTGAATACGAGATGTATAATAACGTTGCCGGAGGCCATTCGTTCGATCGTATCGATACGCGCGAAGCCAACGAGATAAGAGTGAAAATCTACAAATTCCTCCTGCAGCATCTTTCTCCTCCCTCACCCATCACCAACCTGAAACAGTTGCGGCGAGCCGCCTATGGCTTTTAGAAACAAAGAATTAGTATAAATTAGTTATTAAATACCGAATATCTCGATTTAGAGTTATCTTTGTTGTTGATTCAAAAAAAATGAACCTCAAAAGTTAACGTCAGCTCATGTCGAAAATATTCGCTCTCTCCGAAGCCGGGTCCATAGCCATACATAGCATGGTATTGATAGCGCAGGCCGACGAAAAGCTCAACGTAATAAAGATCGCCGAACGTACCGGATCATCCAAACATCACGTGGCTAAGGTACTGCAGCGGCTGGTAAAAGACGACTTCCTGCTTTCCAACCGTGGCCCACACGGCGGATTCGCACTCAAAAAAGACGCCGACAAGATCAGCCTGCTCGAAATCTACGAATCCATCGAAGGGCATATCGAAATTACCAACTGCCCGATGGACAACCAGATTTGCCCTTTCGACAAATGCATCATGGGCAACGTGATGAACCAAATGACGCAAAACTTCAAAGATTACCTTACCAGTCAAAAGCTCGCCGATTATCTTCAATAAACCCGCTGCATCACCACCCGCAGCGTTCATTACAACTATTTCTTTTAAAGTGAAATTCAAAATGATAACTTACATTTCGATACTCCGGGGCATCAATGTTAGCGGAAAAAATAGCATCAAAATGGCCGCGCTGAAAAAAATGTACGAGAATTTGAATTTTGGCAACATTACCACCTACGTGCAAAGTGGAAATGTCATCTTCCAAAGTAAAATTACTGATACTGAAAAGCTGCACAGAACAATAGCGCATGAAATCGAAAAAGAGTTTGGATTCCGGGTGCCAGTTATTGTTTTAACCGTCGAATCGTTAAAAACCATCATCAATCAAAATCCCTTCGTCGATGATAATAAAAAGGAGCCATCCTTCATGCACGTTACATTCCTGGCGGCACCCCCTCAGCCATTCGACCCGGAGCACGTCGTTTCTAAAAAGAATGCGGAAGAAGAGATATTTTTTACCCACAATGCTGTCTATTTGTATTGCCCAAACGGGTATGGCCGCACCAAATTGAACAATACTTTTTTGGAAAATCAATTAAAAGTCGTGGCAACCACCCGAAATTGGAAGACTACCACAAAACTTCTCGAAATTGCATTAGGTGCCACATAACAATTAGGCAGGATTATCGGCGAAGCCGCATTAATCTTACCTGGTGCTGGACTATTTATCCCGTTTTATTTTGCCGCTGGCTGCCCGGCATTTTTATGCCACGGTTGTCCATGTTGGCAGCCTGGTTACCTACGTCGAAAATCGAATTTCCGGGTGGCACAGCAGAAGATTTGGTTTGAAAAAAGAAAGTTTCAAAAAAAATTATGAGTAATTATTCATTCTCAATCAAATAACATCTTTATCTTTGTTCACTAAAAAATATCCTTCAGGCAAATGAAACGTGCTGCAATCATATTGGCCTATTGCACCCACCACGACACACCCGTGGTAAGCCTGCGTTTTGATAAGGATCATTCCATCATCAGCAAAGTAAAAACGCTCAAAGGGGCAACTTGGAGCCAAAGCCAGGGTTTTTGGTTCATTCCAAAAAGTGATTTTAAATTGAGCGGGGTTTTCGATAAGCTTTCATTGGGGACGTGGTTGGATTATTCGGTATTGAACAAAAAATGGTTTTTACTTTAAAAAGAATTATATTTGTATCAAATTTTCAGGAATGGTA
>SABY01000064.1 GCA_009928785.1 Clostridia bacterium
CGTCGGTGAAACGGTTTTGGTCGCCATACACCTGGCAGACACCTTTGAGCCGGGTGCCGGTTATCTGCATATTTGTAAATTTTGCATCTCCGGTTTGGCTGAAATATTTCCCGTTGGATATGAGCTGTCCTCCTTCCAGGGTTCCACCCTGCATCGTAAAGTTTCCTTCGTCAAGGTTAATGGTTGCACCGGTGAGCGCCCACGTTGACCCAATAAATGTAATGTCCGAATCGAAAATAATATCGCTTGAGGCATTGGTGTCATACACATTGTCCACATCGATGATACTTCCATTAGAGTTGCCATAAATAGCCTGGTCGCTGGCTCCTGCAAAGGTTAGGGATTTAATATCTATCGGCCCATTAATGGCAAAATCTGCATTAATATTTAAAACTAAACCATAGCTGTTGTTTGCTCTCGTCATCCTCCCATTGTTGATCAGGTTACCGGTAAAGTCAAGAATCGAATTGGCATAAGCGTTACTATTCTGAAGGGTATCATCAACCGTAGTTGTGCCGGAAAATGTACAATTGGAGGTGCAGAAAAATACCCCGCCCAGCTTTGCATTGTCAATCGTTGCATTTGTTAAATATGCGTTTTCCCTTAACACAATTTTAGTTCCGTTTGCTTTCAAAGTAGCAGATTTCAAATCTATTTTTGCTTTGCGGATTTCCAAATCGTCATCAAGAATTATTTTGGAAATGATGTTGCGGTCTTCAATCCCATCACAATTGAAATTGGTTCCGGGGAGTGACGCGATGTGCTGATCAGCGGTGCCGTCAAAATAGATTTTGCCACATCTCCAGATACCATTATTAGTAACATTTCCTTTAAGTATAAAATCAAAATTATAATTGGTGTTCCTGATCAGCCCATTGTTTGTGAAGTTGCCATCCACCGTTAAGGTACGTGTTGCGTTGAGCAGGTTTTGCAAAGTGTCGGCAACAATCAATTCGCCGGATGATGTATTGGCATTACCAATAGTAAAAAGTCCTTTTAAGGTGAGATCGCTAAAATTTGAACCTTCTAAATAGGCGCCGTTGCGCATGAGCAGTGCAGAGCTGTGGCCAATGATGTTTGTATTTCGCAGGGGCTTGGTGTAAAAGGCAACCTCTATGCCCGGAGCAAATTCAACTGTTGTTGAATTGCCATTGAATTCGATGTTGTTAAATGTCAGATCAGTTGCAAACTTAACAGGGCTGGTGGGGTCGTCGTCCTTAAAAATAATACTACCGCTGGCGGCAGCGAAGATTTTCCCTGGCGTAGCCGAAACAACTTGCGCTGATGTTCCTGTGAAATTTAATAACGGGCTTGACCACACTCCGTTGAGATGTAGATTGCCACCTAATTTTACGTACAGGCTATAATTGGACATTTTCATCGTGCCATCCACCCACAGATTTCCTGTAACTACCAGTGTCCGTGCAGCATTTATGAGGCTTTGGACGGTTCCTGAAGAAGAGACATACAGATGATTGCACAGGTCGCCATTGCTAACGTTCACCAGGTGCTTCACCACAACACTGTCGGCGCTGGCCGGCACCGCGCCTCCTATCCATGTGCTGGCTACGTTCCAGTTTCCGTCTTGTGCTGAAATAATAGTTCCGGCCTTTACGCCGCTTGATGCTGCCATGAAAGCCGACATCAATAAAATGATTGAAAAGTTGTAAATTTTTTGCATAATGATAAAGTTTTAATTAATTGTTTTCACTTAAAATCGACTTGGGTTAGGAGATTAAAACAGAACGATTATATTTTTGTTAGCGCAGGTGCGTTCCTGTGGGCGCCCTTTTACTGTTATAGTTTTGTTAAATAAATAAAGAGCTTATTGGTTATTCTTCCAAGTACGGGAGTTATTTAAGGATCAAGGCAGGTGCACCGCCCGTGAATTTTCGCCACTTGAAGGATTGTCCGCGAATTTTCGCTAATTCTTTTTTCGTGTTAATTAGTGCCTGTCCATAAAGTCACACTTTTTGTAGCCCAGGCATTTATGCCTGGGAATAATTGATTTGTTATTTGTTTCCCCCACCCCTCGCTGGGATTGCCGAAGGCAATCCCAGCGAGGGGTGGGGGGGTGACAACCGTTCATTTCAATCCCAGGCATAAATGCCTGGGCTATGAATTTCATAAATGCCTGGGCTATGGATTTCCTTAATAAACCTTAGTCTAAAGACAGACACTAATTAGCATCATTCGCGGGAATTAGCGGACAGCTTTTTTTCGTGTTAATTAGCAACATTCGTGTGAATTAGCGGATTTTTCTACTGTCCACGAATTTTCGCTAATAAAGCGAATTAGCGCTAATTCTTTTTTCGTGTTAATTAGCAACATTCGTGTTAATTAGCGGACAGCTTTTTTTCCTTGTGAATTGGCATCATTCACGTGAATTAGCGGACAGCTTTTTTTCCGTGCGAATTGGCATCATTCACATGTATTAGCGGATGATTGTTTTGTTGTAAAAAACCCCACCGCACTCACCTCTAATTTGACAATATCTCACAAAGCACCCGCAAAGCCCCACAACGGCTATTGCCGACGTATCTAAAAAGCTCCAGCCTTCGTTTTTTCGTGCAAACTATTCTACTTTTGCGCCTTTATTGAGGTTTGTGTATTAATTCATCAACAAAAAATATTCTGTAAAATGCTGACTAATAATTTTGCCAGAAGGCACAATGGACCCAACGATAGCGACCTGCCCGAAATGCTTAAGGTTGCAGGTGTTAAAAATCTTGATCAACTTATCGACGAAACCCTGCCGGCAGCTATTCGCATGAAGCAGCCACTGAATCTGCCCGAAGGCATCAACGAATACGAATACATCCAGCACCTGCGCGGGCTTGCACAAAAAAATAAACTTTACAAAACCTACATCGGGCTGGGGTATTACAACACCATTGTTCCCGGCGTTATTCAGCGCAACATTCTCGAAAATCCAGGCTGGTACACTTCTTACACACCCTACCAGGCAGAGATTTCGCAGGGACGCCTGGAGGCTTTGCTGGTTTTTCAGACCATGGTTGCCGACCTCACCGGGCTGCCGCTTGCCAATGCTTCGTTGCTCGACGAAGGCACTGCTGCTGCCGAAGCCATGATCATGGCCTTCAACAGCCGCTCGCGTGCAGCCGTAAAAGCAGGTGCCAACCGTTTCTTTATTTCGGAGCGCACGTATGCGCAAACCATCAGCGTGATGAAAACCCGCTCCGAGCCACTGGGCATCGAAGTGGTAGTGGGCAATTACGAATCAGCAACCATCGATGAAACTTATTTTGGTGCATTGCTGCAATATCCCGATGAGCGGGGAGCCATTGTTGATTATAAAAACTTTGCAGAAAAAGTACACGCGGTGGGTGCCGTGGTGGCCGTGGCCACCGACCTGCTGAGTCTGACATTGCTTACGCCTCCGGGCGAGTGGGGCGCCGACATTGTGCTGGGCAACAGCCAGCGATTTGGCGTACCTATGGGTTATGGCGGTCCTCACGCAGCATTTTTTGCAACCAAAGAAGAATATAAGCGCAACCTGCCAGGCCGTATCATCGGCATCAGCAAAGACGCTGCCGGCAACACGGCGCTGCGTATGGCGCTGCAAACCCGCGAACAACACATCAAACGCGAACGCGCCACCTCCAACATCTGCACGGCGCAGGCGCTCCTGGCAACCATGGCGGGCATGTTTGCTGTTTATCACGGCCCCACCGGCCTCAAAGCTATGGCACTCGACATCCACCAACTGGCCGCAGCACTCAATGATGGTCTGAAAAAACTTGGCTATCAACAGCAAAACCAATATTATTTCGATACGCTTTACGTGGCGCTGCCCGACGGAGTTGCTATTCAAAAAGTCCGCGAAACGGCGCTTGCAGCAGAAATTAATTTTAGGTACGACAACAACGCCATTGGCATCAGCCTCGACCAAACTACCAGCCTGGAAGATGTAAATGAAATATTGAAAGTGCTGGCTAAAGCTGCCGGCAAGCAAGCTGAAGCGGTGAAGCAGGACAAGAATCTACCGTTCCCCAAAGCGTTGCAACGCACCTCTGACTATCTGAAAGATGAGGTTTTTAATACCTATCATTCAGAGACAGAAATGATGCGATACCTGAAGAAACTCGAAAACCGCGATCTGGCGCTCAACCGCACCATGATTCCGCTTGGCTCCTGCACCATGAAGCTAAACGCAGCAGCAGAGTTGTTTTCGCTCTCATGGCCGGAATTTGGCAGTGTGCACCCCTTCGTCCCGACGGATCAGGCAGCAGGATACCAGGAGCTGATAAAAAATCTTGAAAAAGACCTGTGCGAAATCACTGGCTTTGCAGCTATGTCCTTTCAGCCCAATTCGGGCGCTTCGGGCGAATACGCCGGACTGATGGTGATACGCGAATATCTCAAGAGCATCGGCCAGGGGCATCGCGACATTTGCCTTATTCCTTCTTCGGCGCATGGCACCAACCCCGCCAGCTCGGTGATGGCCGGCATGCACGTGGTAGTTGTAAAATCGGACGACAACGGAAACGTTGATCTCACCGATCTGCAAGCCAAAGCCGAAAAACACCGGGAGAATCTGGCTGCGCTTATGATTACTTATCCCTCCACCCACGGCGTGTTTGAGCAGGAAATCATCGGAATCATTAATATCATTCACCGCAATGGTGGTCAGGTGTATATGGATGGAGCCAACATGAATGCACAGGTGGGGCTTACCAATCCCGGATTGGTGGGCGCTGATGTTTGTCATCTCAACCTTCATAAAACCTTTGCCATCCCGCACGGCGGCGGCGGCCCCGGTGTAGGTCCTATTGGCATAGCCAAACATCTGGCACCTTTCCTGCCTGGCAACCACTACGTGAAAACCGGCGGCGAAAATGCCATCGAGGCTATCTCTTCGGCGCCGTATGGCAGTGCGCTCATATTGCCCATCTCCTATGGTTACATCAAACTCTTGGGCGGAAATGGCCTGAAACTGGCTACCGAAATGGCCATCCTTGCAGCTAATTATTTGAAAAATGCTTTAAGCGATCATTACAAAATTTTATATGCCGGCCGCAACAACCGTGTGGCACACGAATTCATCCTCGACTGCAATGCTTTTAGCAAATCTGCCAACATAACCGTTGGCGACATTGCGAAGCGGCTGATGGATTATGGTTTTCATGCTCCTACGGTGGCTTTCCCGGTGCACGGCACACTCATGGTAGAACCCACCGAAAGTGAACCACTGGGCGAGTTGAAGCGGTTTGTCGATGCCATGATCAGCATTCGCAAAGAGATAGCAGAGATAGAAGAAGGAAAAGCCTCACAGGAAAACAACGTGATAAAAAATGCGCCGCACACGGTTTGCATGATCACCGGCGAAGTATGGGACAAACCCTACTCGCGCCAGCAGGCAGCCTTCCCGCTCGAATGTAGCAAAGCCGACAAATATTGGCCACCCGTAACCAAGATCGACGATGCCTGGGGCGACCGCAACCTGCTGTGCACTTGTCACGAGTTTAACGTAATCGACGAAATGGAATAATGCTATTGTTCGGGAAGTGCCTGGGCAAAATCCTGGTGGAGCAAAATGCCCTGCAGGATGGCTGCAATGGTTTCCGGTTCAAGGGTTTTTAAAATATCATGCAACTGCCTGGACTTTTCTTCGGGCAGTTGCTCTGATTTCAGGAGCTTCATCAGCGCTTTATATTCGGTACCTTTCAGCTCGTCTTTCAGTGCATCGATGATAAGATTGACGTCGATTTGCCCCTGATGCGTGCGCTGTTGATGTTCCACACCAAAATCTTCAAGCTCCATGATGGCAACCTGAAGTATCTCTCGCCCCAACTTTTTGCACGATTCAAGATACGACGAATGTCCTGTGGTATCGCGCAGCGACCAGCTATTGTATTCGTATTCTATTTTTTCTACCTGCCTTATCTTTTGACTGTCGTCGCCAAAGATGGCGCTCAGCAACACGATGGTGTATTTTTTCCACGATTCCAGGTCGAAGGGCTTTTGGTCGAGCTTGTCGATTTGCCCGCGAAGCATGCTGATGTGTTTTTCTTTTGTAGTCATAGCAAAATGCGTTTAGGGTGTAAAAGTAAGCAAAAAGCAATATTTCTTAGCGCTTTAAAATATTCATCGCGGATGCCATCCCGTGCCAGGCAATCATCCCTTAAGCATTCTCATTCAGAAGATAATAAGTCGTGTGATCATACTTTGTCGGAATTTGTTAATTTTGCCGCTCTAAAAAAATTCACGGAATGTAGCCATCATCACACTACCACATCCTAAAACAGGGGGACTCATGATAGAGACTATTAAAATCGGAACCATCAAATGGCACCACATTATCGACCCTAAAGAGGAAGACTTACAATATCTGAAAGATAATTTTTATTTTCACCCCCTCGACATCGACGACTGCCGCAGCAAGATTAACCAACGTCCCAAAATCGACATCTACGACGACTATTATTTTATCATCCTGCATTTTCCGAAATTCGACCGCATCAACCGCTTTCTGAAAACAAAAGAAGTTAAGATTTTCTGGGGCGAGGATTACGTGATTACCATCGGAAACACGCACTGGGTGGTCAAAGACCTTTTTAATGAAGCCATGGACCAACACCGGCGCAAGGAAGAGTTTGAAATAGGCACCAGCGACGCGTTGCTTTATCACATCCTGGAACGGCTGATGACCGAAACGCTTTCGCTGATACGCAAAATCGGCAGCGATGTAGAGTTTCTCAACCGTGATTTATTTAATAAAAATTCCCAAAAAACCATCGAGCGAATTTCCGTCACGCGTAAAAATCTCATCCTGCTCAACACTATTTTTAAACCTCAGTTGCCCTTGTTTCATAAGTTTGAAAGTGGTGCCATCGAAGGCTACGCCGAAAACATGGAAGACTACTGGGGCAACATTCTCGACTATTACCAAAAGTTGTGGGACATGACCGAGGATTATGCCGAACTCATCGAAGGACTTTCCAAAACTTTCGATTCGTTGCAGGCCAATCGCACCAATCAGATCATGAAAATTCTCACGCTCATTTCATCCATTGTTCTTCCGCTTTCATTTATCACCGGCCTTTACGGGATGAATGTAATATTGCCCATTCAGGACAATCCCTACGCCTTTTGGGGTGTGATGGGCATCATGGGATTATTGGTAATCTTTATGTTGATGTATTTCAAGATGAAGAATTGGATGTGAGAGATTGAGAAGTCGGCAGCAGGCAGTAGTTAGTGGGCAGTAGGTAGTAGGTAGTAGGTAGTAGGCAGCTCTCAACAAGTGGCAATTTTTCTTGAGGTGCAGCGCACCGAAATCTTTGTAGAAATTTGCAGTAACATGAGCTTTTAGGTGCAGCGCACCAATATATTATTTTCTCAATTACATCATACATAGCCTGTAAAAATAGAATGGACGAGGAAGCGCCTTGTTCAAAAACTTGCTTTTAATCTCATTCCTTGTTTCTGGCCTCGACGTTTCACCCTATGCTTCCCGCACCCGCTACCTGCTTATAACGAAAAAAAGCCCCGCCAAATGAATGACAGGGCTGGTTGTAAAAGCCTAACGTTTATGAAAAAGGACTACTTTACAATGAGTTTGCTCACTTTGTTGAAGTGGTTTGAAGTAATTTTTACAAAATAGATTCCGGTGCTCAGCGCGCTGATGTTCATCTCAGTTAGGCGCTGGTTGAGCGATTGTTGCATCATTACATTTCCTTTGGTGTCGATGATGGTGGCCTCTGCCTGATCCATCATTTCGGTTTGGATGCTGATGTTGATGCGATCGGTAGCCGGATTGGGATAGATAGCCACGGCAGATTGTGCGCCCAGGCTTACGATGGAAGTCGTGGTTTGGTCGATTGCCAAAATCTTCGACAGCGATTCGCGCATAAACATTCCGCTGGTGTTGTCGGTGGCGTTGTCCCATTGCACCTGCAGTTCATACGCTTCGCCCGATCGGTTGTTAAGCATACGGAAGCTGATGGTTTCGTTTTCGGTATAGCCGTCGTGGGCCGTGGTGGTTGGGTCGTCACCATAGAGTACCATCGACTGGTTTTTGCCACTGTTGTCGATTAGCATAAATCCGCAGATTTCGTTGCTGCTGTTGAAAGCGCCAATTACATCGCCAGCGGCAAATTGTGCCAGGGCGCGTGCATCAAACGAAACAGTTTGTGTGGCAGGCGTCATGTTCAGTGTGCCCCACGGAGTAGAAATGGAATTTTGCAGTAGGGTGGCAGCCGGCAGATCGTAACCGTCGCACATCGGGAACTGAAGCGTCATGGGAGCAGCAACTTTTATTTTATAGGCCAGGCCGGGAGTAAGCTCCTGCAAGGTGAATATTTGCTGTGAAGGCCAGTAGAGGTTGTTACCAAGTATCTCCTGAATGATAATAACATCGCTGATTTGCTCACCAAAGAGTTCTTCTATGTTGGCAGGGCAGGCGCTAAGCACGGGCAGGAAATACCAGCCGGTATTTTCCATCACTACTTCGCCATCAACAGAGCCGCTTCCGCAAATCTCAAATTGTACCTCTTCGGTAGCTTTTAATACGTAGCCGCTATTGCTGTCCCAGTTAACCAGGGTATTCACGTTTTCTTCGGGCCAGTAAACCTGGGTGGTATTGCGTACGATGACGAGTTGGTTGATCATAGGCGCAAACATATTTTCTACATCGGTATCTACGGGATTAATGTAGCTTGAAAGGCTGTTCCAACCCTGAGCAAATGTATAATATTGGCAATACATTACCTCCAGCACCAGAACCGATGACAAGCCGAAGTCGGCAAATTGTCCCATGTTGGGTTTGTTGGGATTGTAGGTAGCTACAGCGGGGTATTCTTCCCAGGCGCTGCAGTCGTTCATGCGCCAACGGAAGGTTTCACCTTCGGCAAATCCATCTTTTTCGGGCGTGGTGATATCATCGCCATAGGCGGTAATAAGTGCACCTCCAGCGCCACCGGAGAATGGGCCGCCCCAGCGGCCTGCGCCACCACATTGCTCGTTACCATTATCATCCAGATAGAAAACACCAATCCAGTCGCCAACTACCAAAGGCTCACCAAAAATGTGTACATCGGCAGATGCGGAAATGTTGATGGTATGAAGCGAACCGGTTACAGTGTAAGTCCATGGATTAATACATGGCAGGGTGGTATCGTGAACAATAGGCTGTGAGAAGCTTGCCTCGGAGTTGCCGGTGGTATAAACGGTTTGTACCCCGTAGGTATAACCTTCTTCGGGTTGGGGCCAGTCGCCATCAAGATATTCGTTGCCCATTACAGGCTCGTTATTGATTTTTTCCCAGTTGTCCCAGTTGTTGATATCGGCATACGGGCCGCGGAAAATGTTGTACCCTTCGTTGTATCTGCCAGCATCTGGTGAAGCTGTTATAATTTCAACATCAATCTGGAATGTAAAGTCAGAATCCGGCAAAAGTTCAGATAACAGATAGGGAGGCGCACCGGGATACATAATGTAACCAAAGTTAATACCTGTTCCGGCTGGCCATGCATCGGCTGCAAGATAATCGGTAAAATCAGGATTTGTACCATCCCAGTAGGCCATGGCATAAAACTGACCTCCTTCAAAAGTAATATTTGGAACATCAACAACAGTCCAGCCATTATGAACAGTTTCAAATGGTTCACTTGAATAGAATACGTTGCCCTCAAGGTCAACGAGGTCAAGCCTCACAGTACCCGATGTTTCACCGTATTGGGACCAGAATAATGACACCTTTGTAATGGTTCCGGGGTCCATTTCGTAGATGTTGCCCAGCCATACTTCTTCTCCAATTTCAGAAGCGTAACCATTATTGATAGCATAATCCCAGGTTAATAAGCCAGGCACACCATCCATAGGTGAATTCCAGGTAACTTGTACAGTTCCCGGGTTGGTTTGTAGGGCATGGGTATAAAATGGGCTAATTTTTAGCTCAGTCAGCGAGAGGGTATAGAGGTTTTTATCAACATCAGTTACCTTAACATTGGTGTTGGTATAGGTTTGATAACCCGGGTAGGTAATCGTTACTGCGTAGGTTTTGGCACCATAAACATTTTCGATAGAAAAGGTTCCGTCAGCAGCTACTGTGGTTGAGTAATTTTCATACCCGGATAGTGAAACCTCCGCTCCTTCCAGCCAATGCGAGGAGTTGTCACTTCCTCTAACCTTACCATAAACCATTACCTGTGGCAGCGGTTCCATATTAAAGTCAAGTGTATTGGTTTCTTCCTGGAAAAGTACAATACTCTGTGCATTGTCATAATAGCCAAAGGAGGTTGCCTTAATCAAATTCTCCCATGCCAACAAGTCGATAAAATCATAACTTCCGTTAGCACTGGAATAGGTTTCATTATCAAAACCTACTACCTCAACTTTTACACCTTCAAAAGGAGCTACATTCTCATCATAAACAAAGCCCGAAAGAGTTGCAGTTCCTACACTACCAATATAGAAAGAGGTTTTTGGTGTAAAGGGTCTGAATGTAATATTTGGGGTCGAGCCAATTGTATTAGGATCGAGCGGTGGGTTGTAGGCTGTTGTATAAGCAGCAGTGCTATCAGGCACAGCTCCCTGACTGAGGCCTAACCATTGAACACCGGCGTACCAGTCATTACTATAAGGCTTAAAGAACAATACACAAAGATTTCCTCCCTGGTAATTGTAAGGTGCAAGGAAAGGAATATACAACTGTTGGTTGAGGCCTATCTGCAAATCAATATTGGCTACAGCAACTTTGGTAAGTTCAGTACCATTAATGAATCCACCTGCAAGGGTTTCCAATTCAGTTTCACCCACCCAAATTTCTATTGGTACGTTAAGGGTAGGTGCTGTGTTAATGTTGTTGTATTCATAAGCAATACCTGTAATGAAGCCCGTTATATCAGTTGGGTTGATCATGTCAGCCGGATAAATAACTTCACTAATGGTTGAGGCTTGTCCCATACTACTTGGAATGTTATATTCTTCAGTTGTTCCGTTGGCAACCTCAACGATGGTTGTCCCATTTACCTGTACATAAACCGGCCTTACAATAGACATATCATTGTCTGGTTTTTGGTCGCCAGGCAAATCAACCACTGCATAAACTCCGGTAGGTCCAATTTTATCGAAAGTAACGGATAAAGTATGTGTTTTTATTTGTGTTGGATTGGCCGCAATACCGGGTACAGATGCGATTTCAACATCACCTTCGTCGGTAACTTGCATAATCTTAACAGTATAGTCGCCATCAGCCAAGGCAACAAGGCCATTGTTCTGAACTTTCACTTGATAGTCAATCGGCTCATTTTTAGAAGGAGTCTGGAAAGGATTGAATTCGACCATCTTCATGTCGTTATCAAAATAGAAGTACAGGATACCGGCACCCATCACCTCATCAAGATAAACCTCAGAACCCCATGACCATGCAATGTCACCAACGTTAACAAAGCCCAGATAGTTGTTACCAGCAGCAGCAGTAACGTCCACCTGGAAATCGATAAATTGTGAAGACAATGCCAGATCAACATATTCGAGCAATTGTGTTTCGCCGGTCTCGCCATTTTTCCAAACAAGTTTTATATTGCCCGGCCACCACAAAGATGTCCTTGCATGAAATGAGATGAAGTCGCCATCATGCATTACTAGTTGGGGTGTCCACAAGGTGTCTTCCATAAATGTTTCGACGTACGACATGGCACAAGCACCTGAATACCCACCTTCCGAACCGGTCCATGATAAACCTGGTGTCCAATCGTCAGGCGGGAAATATCCATCATCAAAAGTCTCGACAAACCATCCGTTCAGCCATACAAATGTTTCGAGTGAAAGCTCGTTGTCATCAATATCACCTGAATCATCAGGTAAAGCGGCTGTAATTTCCACATTTCCCGATTCGGTAAATACGTGCACATACGTTACAGTAGCTGATTCGGTTGGAGCAATCTCTTCGGTAGTTGCAGTTCCAACAGGTGCGCCATCCACATAAAAAGTAATGGTTTTAGTTTGTGCAACGGCACCAATATTACGTACGGTAGAGGAGAAAGTGATATCCTGATCGGTAAATACCAGTGTAGGATCGATATGGAAATCGGTCATTTCAAAATCATCATCTCCTTGTGTGTAGCACTCAACAAGGGCAGTCCAGCCTTCGGGGAAAGGAGGGTTGGTAATCCAGGTCGGAGCCAGATATCTGATGGTCAGAGCGCCTGTTTCACCAAGAGCTTTTACTATACCAGGCTTCAAACCATAATCTCTCCAATCGTTTTGTGTCCACTCACCAATCAATGGTGCGTCCATATCGGGGCCGTCAAATATTTGGAACGGTTTAACGCCTCCTGTTGGATGTGAAATATCCCATACGCCAAAGAAATTCATTTTAATTTTCTTGCCGGCTTCACCGGGATAGAAAGTAACAACACCACCGTCGCCAGCCATGATGGGGCCATCAATGCCGCCCATGTCGGTAAAGGTACCCGTGCAAGTTGTAATTTCAATAGTATCATGATTTACCATTGCGTGAACCGTCCCATAATTGGTAACATCTTTCGATATTTCATCGTTGGCGGTTTGCTCATCACCAGTCAGCATTGTTTTGCAAGCTATGGTATGGAAACCTGTGGCTGAAAGATCAGCAGTAGCAGTAAAGGTATAATCGGCTGATTCTTCAGAGGCCAATTCAATGGCGGCTGCATTTTCGACCACCCATGCACCACCATCAACTGAAAAGGCTACATCAAAACCGGTTTGGGTATTGTTACCCTGGTTTTTAATGGTCATGGTAACAGTTTCAGTTGCTGTAAGTACACCTGTTGCCGGGCTTGTAATTGCTAAAGTAGCAAGGTCGTTATCATAGGCATTGCCGTAAAGCGTAAACCGGAGATCTAAATAGGATACAAATGGAGTAATAACATTACTTGGCTGCCAATCGGGTCCTCCGCCAGGGAATCCACCACCCGGATTACGCCAGTGCCAAACTTCCCAATTGGTGTTGGTTTTGTCCTGCCATCCCCACTGGCCTACTTTATCGTAGCTGTCGTGTACCTGAAAGCTAATCCAGTAATGGCCTTCGGTAAAAGTTAATGGTGAAGGGAATGTAAAATTGTAATAGCTTTCATGCTCATCGCCTGTAAACCATTCTTCTTCATAGAAATTGGTTTCCTGTCCATAGGCATCAATCAGGTCGCCGGGCTTTCCGCCATCGTCCTGATAAATGGCGATATCGATTTTTTCGGGATTGCCGCCACTCCCAGGCCACCAGGTGCCCCAAACGCCAAAAGAACCTACCGTCCAGGTTTCGCCTTCGGGCACAACAAAATCATCGGCTGCTTCAGAAGAGAGATCAGCACTTGCCTCGTCAGTAAAAAACTGAGAAACGACGTATCCGCCATATTCTTCATCGGCAGATTGGTCGAATATGATGTCGCCAAAGCGAACATTCAGTTGATGTTGCCCCGACTTTTGGCTTTCGCCATAGTGCGTACGTTGCGCCTGAGCGCTGGCCATAAATGCCAGGCTAAGCAGCATTGCAATTAGTAAAGTGTAGCTTTTCATAATTTAATCCTTGTTTTTATTAATATTAAGTGAATTGAGAATTTTCCGGTAGGCTTGCGACTTGAAATGCGCATCCTCAAGGAATTGCCGGAGGTTTTCCTCCACAGTTGCCTGCTCGTCCTCCTGCTGCTGCTCTTCCTCTTTATCTTTGTTATGTGTGTCTGATGATGCCATCGCTTTCTCTAAAATTTATTATTTCTCTTTCGAGTTGCGATGCAAAGAAATGGGCAATGTTGAAAACAGCGCAAGTTTTTGGAGTGACAAAACAGCTACCTGTACATTACAAAAACATAACCTGGGGGTTACATCAGCAATACAAGCTATTCTAAATTACTAAAAAGCAAAATGTTAGAAACAGATGAAGAAAGTGGCCGGATTCTACTATAAACTCAAAATTACCGGAAAGGAAATTCATGATTTTGATTTTAAACGGATCATTTATAACAACGAACAACAAACAACGAACAACGAACAAACATGTGACAGGGGAGGAATGCGAAATTTTACTAAAGCGTTTCGAGAAACGAAACGAGGCTCTCGTCGGTGTCGATCCCCAGCTTTTTGCGCAGCCGCGAGCGAGCCACCACAATGCTGTTGGGGCTTTGATAAGTGATGGCCGAAATTTCTTTGGTTGACATATTGAGCCGCAGGAAGGCACACAGTTTTTTTTCGTTGGCCGAAAGGTTGGGAAAACGTTCGTTGAGTTTTGTATAAAAATCGTTGTGCACCTGCTGAAACCTAACCTCAAACTCAGTCCACACATCATCATCGGTAGAGGATTGAAGGTCGTGAATTATCTCCTCGATAATTTTCTGATTTTCTTTTTTGAACAAAAGTTTTGATTGAATCAGTTTTTCAAAGATGCGGGTTATCAGTTCGTTTTTCCGGATCATGTACATCACATTGGTGGCCAGCTCCTTGTTGCGAAATTCGAGTTCTTCCTGCAGGTTTGTTTTTTCGAGTGCCAGGCTTTTGTTGAGCAGCGTAGTTTTTTCGGCTTGCAGGCGGTGGGTTTTGCTTTTGCTGCGTTGCAAATAAAAAAGCAATATTAGAATTGACAAAGCCATAGCTGTAAAAAGAATGGTAATGGTATAGATAAGTTCGCGGCGGCGCTGTTCGGATTCCTTTTCCTGTTGCAACAAGCGGTTTTGCGTCAGCCGCTTGTCAAATTTCTCCTGCATCTCGAGGCGTGTCACCAGTTGTATTTTTTCCAGATCGAGCAAGCTATCACTCACCTGCTTAAAGCGCACGCTGGCAAGATATGCCTGCTTGTAATTTCCTATCGAATCATACAGTGCGCTAAGTTGCTCCAGCGCGATGACGGCCGAAGGCAACACATTGTATTGATTGCTCAGGTCAAGGGCTGTTTGGTAGCTTTGGAGCGCCTGCTCGTAATTCCTGTCCATCATAAAACAGTGGCCAAGGTTGTTGTAGCCCTGCGCCAGTCCGCGGCTGTTGTTGCTATTCTTCCACACGTCGATGGCCTGGTGGTTAAGTTCGAAGGCTTTGTGGAGATCGCCTTTTTCGCGCGCAATTATCGACAGGTTGTTCAGAAGTATGGCATAGGGATTCCGGTCGTCGGCAGCGAGGTATTGCAACGCTTTGGTATAATAAATTTCGGCTTTATCGTATTCTCTCAACTTTAGCAGCACGCTGCCATAGTTCAGATTAAACCTCAAAAACTCATAGTCCAGCTTATCCCGATTCCCTGTGTGCGAGGAGAGTTTTCCCAGAAAATTAAGCCCCTTTTCAAAATATGCAATCGCTTCCTCGTACTTTTCGGTGTTAAAAAATATTACGCCTATAATGCCAATTACCCGCAGGTAGTTCACGCGCTGGAGGCTGTCGGCTTCCAACTCAGGGATGTTTTCCAGGAGTTTTTTGGCTTCAAACATCAACTCAAGTGCTTCGGGATATTTTCCGATGATCTGCAATACATTGGATTTGCTAAGCAATAGCGTTATTTTGAGATTGAAATTTTGGTTGTTTTGCAGGTATTCCTCTGCCGCTTGCACCAAAACGAAAGCAGAATCGAGGTTTTGCTCCGAAAGGTAGTCGGCCAAATGCAGACGGGCCATCATTGTAAGCGAATCGGAGCGTCCGGACTGAATGAGCTGATACAACGAATCTTTTTCGGAAGCATACGCTTTGCAGGCAAATATTGCTATGATGATTGCAAAAAACGCTGTGATGTTATAAAGATTCTTCAAAAGATTTGTTTAATCGTCCGGCATCAAAATTACATTATTTCGGTTTAGTCATCAGATAATGCCGGATGTTGGCTTCGGTAAACATGTTGCCCTGTTTGCGAAATCCCTGCCGTTCATAATAGGGGATGGCTTTGAGCTGGGCGTGCAGGTAAAGTTCTTCAGGCCGCGATTCTAACTGCTGCAGGATGTGTCGCAGCAAAATACTTCCATAGTTTTTGTTTCGATATTGCGCAAGCACTGCAAATCGCTCGAGTTTGATGCCGCGGCTCGTTTCGCGCCAGCGTGCGGTGGCAATGGGAATACCGTCGAGCAGAAGCAGAGAATAGTGCGCTGCCGCTTCATTTTCTACTTCCAGCGCCCGCTCCACCTGCTGTTCGTCGATGAAAACCTGCTCGCGGATGGCCAGCGACTTTAGGTAATTTTCTTTATCAGAAATATCAAAATCGAGGATTTGTGTCATAGCTGAATGAGGTTTTATCGTGATGCAAATTTACAAACAACCTGAGAGGGTGGGATTTTTTTACAAAATTTCGTATTGATAAACGCATCAGGCAAGGAGTGCTGATAAAAACGAATCCTGCAATTGTTATGTAGTGTACCCCGGAGGCTACTGACAATTTACAATTACAGGAATTCGATTTCAAATTTACTATAACAATTCGCCGAAACGCTGAAGTTGCTCTTTGTTTATTTTTTTAAAAAAAGCTATTCTTTCTTCCCGTCGTAAGCCCATTTCAGGTAAATGGCGCCCCAGGTAAAGCCGCCGCCAAAAGCCGCCAGGATAATCTTGTCGCCCTTTTTGAGCTGGCTTTCCCACTCCCACAAGCAAAGCGGAATGGTAGCTGAAGTGGTATTTCCGTATCTTTCTATGTTTATCATCACTTGCTCACGGTTGATGCCCATGCGGCGGGCGGTAGCTTCGATAATGCGCAGATTGGCCTGATGCGGCACAAGCCATGTCAGGTCGTCGGGTTCGATGTTGTGCTTTTTCATCATCTCCACCGACACATCGGCCATTTTCGAGACTGCAAATTTGAATACTGCCTGCCCTTCCTGATAGATGTAATGTTCGCGTGCATCCACCGTTTCGTGCGAAGCTGGTTTCAGGGAGCCGCCTGCCTTTTGGTGCAGGTGAATACGCCCGGAACCGTCTGCCTGATGGATGGAATCGATGATGCCCACATCTTCGGTGGTGGGTTCGAGCAACAATGCGCCAGCAGCGTCGCCAAAGATCACGCAGGTGGCGCGGTCGGTGTAATCCACTATCGACGACATCTTGTCGGCGCCAACCACAATTACCTTTTTATAATTTCCCGATTCGATGTACATTGCGGCGGTGGTGAGCGCATAAATCTGTCCGGAGCACGCAGCATTTATATCAAAATGAAAAGCGTTTTTTATGCTTGCCTTGTCGGCAATAATATTGGCTGTAGCCGGAAACTGCATGTCGGGCGTAACCGTAGCACAAATCACCAGGTCGATCTCGTCGGGGTTGGTGTTGGTTTTTTTGAGCAGACCTTTCACAGCTTCGGCGCCCATGTCGGAGGTGCCTTTGCCTTCGCCTTTAAGGATGTGGCGTGTTTTTATTCCGGTGCGCGTGAGTATCCATTCGTCATTGGTATCCACCATTTTAGCCAGCTCATCGTTGGTAAGCTTGTAGTCGGGAACAAAAGCATGAATGCCTGTTATCGCAGCTCTAAGTTTAGTCATGTATAGTTTTTTTGATAATAAGTTAGTGCGAAAAGTTGTGCAGCGCCCTACGGATTTTGTTGGTGACTTTGCCACAATAGATTTGACGGGTAAGCACAATCATATTTTTGATCGCAATGGCGCTGGAGATGCCGTGGCCAATTACCACGTTGCCGTTGGCGCCCAGCACCGGACTGCCACCATAGTTTTCGTAGTTGAATCGGTTGATATAGTCGTCGGTCAGCTTGCGCTTTTGAAGCAGCCTATACATGGCTTCTATCTGCTTGAGCACAATGTTGCCCGTAAAACCGTCGCATACCACCACATCCACCTTGCCTTTAAAAAGATCGCGGCTTTCCACATTGCCCGTAAAGTTGAAGTCGGTGGTATCTTTCATCATCAGGTATGCCGACTGGCAGAGCAAATTGCCTTTTCCTTCTTCCGCACCAATATTGAGCAACCCCACACGTGGGTTCTTAATTTTAAGAATTTCCTGGCAATAGATGGAGCCGAGCAGGGCAAACTGATAGAGTACGTCGGCTTTGGTGTCGGGGTTGGTGCCAATGTCGAGGATGATGCTTTCGGCGCCATTTTCCTGTGGGATGTGGGCGATGGTGGTGGGGCGTATCACCCCGGCGATGGTGCCCACGCTATACATTGCACCTACCACCATGGCGCCGGAGTTGCCTGCGCTGCAAAAGCCCTGTATCTGCCGTGACTTGAGCAGCCTGAATCCTGAGGAAATGCTCGAATCGGGTTTGTTGGTAAGGGCTTTCAGTGGCTTTTCGGCCATGCCGATTATCTCTTCGGCATTGACGATGGCGAATGAATCGGCAGAAACGTTGATTTTTTCGAGGTATGTTTTAATAACCTCGGTCTGGCCTATCAGCACTATTTCGTCTTGTGCATCCAATGCTTCGCGGGCGAGGATAGCGCCGTCGATGGTAGCATCGGGTGCAAAATCTCCGCCCATTACGTCCAGGCCAATTTTCATGCTTTAAGTAAAATCTGAGGGTTTGTTGTTGGGAGGTGTGTCCCGCTTATTCCACTTCCGATTTCTGCATTACCAGTTTTCCTTTGTAGTACAAGTCGCCTTCAACCCAGTAGGCACGGTGGTACAAATGTACTGTGCCGGTGGTGGGGCAGGTGGCAAGGGTAGGAGCATCGGTTTTGTAATGCGTTCTGCGTTTGTCCCTGCGTGTCTTGGAAGTTTTCCGTTTTGGATGTGCCATTTTATCTATGTTTTAAAAAATTCATTAATAACTTATTCTATGTTCAGGTTTTTCAAAGCGTCCCATCGCGGGTCGTGGTCCTTGGATTCCTGCTGATGGTTAAGGCGTTTGAGCATCTCGCTGTTGCAGGTGCTGCGACCCTTTTCGTCGTCAGGATGAATATGCTGCATCGGGAGCATCAAAATGATGTACTCGTACAAATAGCTGCTCAGGTCGAACTCCGAAGCTGTTTCCGGGATGATTACTACATCGTCAGAAGGCTCTTCGTATTCCTGGCCAAACTTAACGATGAGCTGCTCAGTGCCCGCAATGGGCAGGTCGAAATCGTCGAGGCAGCGGTCGCACGGAACCACAACGGTTCCCCGCATGTCGAAGTTAAAAATCAGCATCCGCTCATGGCGATCCAGCGTAACATCCACTTCCACGTTGCCATCGGCAATGTCAGCATATTCTATTGATTCAAAGAACTTACTGTCGATCACAAAATGATAGTGATGAACATCAATCAGGAGCCCCCGGAAAGGAATTACATATTTTCTTAAATAATCCACAGTCTGTCCTCCAAAAATTTGGGCGGCAAAATTAGAAATTAAATTATGATAACCAAAACATTACGTCCATTAAATTTGAAATCCCCTGCTGATTTGTTTGAAATTGAAGGGTTTCAATGGAATGTGGTTTTGTCTGCTCTCAACAAAGCTACCCGCAAACAACGCTCATTGTGTGCGTATGTTTGAGGTAGGTGAGAATATGTTGCCAGCCGGCGACTTTTATGAACAAAATCCGGAGTCGGCTGGTTGATGATAAAAACATTACAACTATGGCCGAAACACCAACCAACCAAATACCTTTGGGCTTTACCGCACCAGACTTCACACTACCGGACGTAATAACCGATGCACCCCGCTCGCTTGCCGAACTACGCGGACGCAATGCCACGGTGATTGTTTTTATCTGCAACCATTGCCCGTATGTGTTGCACATCATCGATGAGCTGGTTGAGGTGGGCAATGAGTTTATTCCCAAAGGAATTTCCTTTGTGATGATCAGCGCCAACGATATTGTGAACTATCCGCAGGATTCCCCCGAAAAAATGAAAGCCTTTGCCCGCGAGCATAAATTTCCTTTCCCGTATCTCTTCGACGAAAGCCAGGAAGTAGCCCGCGCCTACGATGCCGCCTGCACACCCGACTTCAATGTTTTCGATGCCGACATGAAATGCGTTTATCGCGGCCAGTTCGACGACGCGCGCCCCTCAAACGGCAAGCCCGTTACCGGCGCTGACTTACGCCACACCCTAAAACTGATATTAAACCGCCAGCCAGTGCCGCCCAAGCAGCAGCCCAGCGTTGGATGCAATATCAAGTGGAAGAAGTAGAGGGTAGAGGTTGAAAGTTAGAAATTAGAGGGTAGAAATTAGAGGGTAGAAATTAGAGGGTAGAAATTAGAGGGTAGAAATTAGAGGGTAGAAATTAGAGGGTAGAAGTTAGAATTTAGAGGGTAGAAATCACTACTGTCCGACTAAAAAATATAGATTCCTCGCTACGCCACCCACTCCTCTTCCCGGACTCCTAAGTAACTGTCATTCTGATCGGCCAACCGGCGGAGAAGAATCTAAAACCAATATTATCAATTTAATCGGACAATATCGGTTTTTTTTCTTTGATCAATAATGGGAAAACGAAAAGTGCTGCCTTGTCAATCGCCGACTTAGCGATATTTTTATATCTTTACTCCAAAAAAACACAATGAACGTTTTAAGCAGAGTAAATCCTTTTTTCTTTTTAGTTCTCTTAATCTTTTCTCCATCAAGCATTCGGGGTCAGGAACCATTCTTTCAGGAAGAATTCGACACGTATCTTTCTTTGACGTATGCACCAACGTGGAAAATCGCCAGCATTCCACAAAAACAACCGGAACTATTTCCTGAAGCCACTAGCACCGATGGCTGCACAGCAGGTTACAACCGCGCATGGCTTTCGTGGTTTATAATCGATCCGATTTTCTATGGAAACTTTCGCCCCCCCAATGTTACGCTTGGTGATCTGTCGGAGCATGACGTACGACAGGTGTATAGCTATGAAATTAGAGCAGCCCAATTTGGTTGGGAACCGGAATCACGTTATCTGAATGTTTTAAATCTTGTTTACGATCCTACAAGGCGTGGCCCTTACAATTACGACGCCCATGACCAGCCGCTTTATGCTGCCGGCGTTGCCCACGATGGCCAACTGATGGCTCCCGAAAGCCGGTGGGCAGGTATTATGGTTGGAGTTTCTGCCCTCGAATTGTTTGTAAAAAGGGATGTTCGATACATCGAATTTTGGCTGATGGATCCATTTATCAATAACCAGGAATGCGGCGGAACTTTGTATTTGAATTTTGGTAATATTTCTGAAGATATTATTCCCGATTCACTGCCTTTCAACGAAAGTGCTTTGCCAGCTTCCGGCAACCAAAACGATATAACATGGTCTTCGTGGGGGTGTGTGCCGACACCAACTAATGGCCAAAATGTTTTCGATAATCTGTGGGATCGCGATTACCCACAAATGCAGGATGTCGGCTTCGATGGGCTGGCTGATGCGTCAGAGGTAATCTTTTTTGATGAATATCTGCAAAAGCTGGCGCAGCTTCATGGCGATACTTCGCAGGCTTACCTTCAGGCTACAGCAGACCCTTCGAGTGATAATTATCATTATTTTAGAGGAGACGATTATGACTGGAGTCTATACTATGCGAACATCCTGCGTAAGTATGAACAATACAATGGCATGGAAGAAAACTCGTTTACTCCACCTACCGTTTTTCCTACCCATGCAACAAGATATCCCGACAACGAAGATATCAACTTCGACGGCGAATCGAACCGCGAAGAGAATTATTTTCAGTATAAAATACCGCTACACCCTGACCAAATGACCGCCGGAAAGAACTTTATCAAAGAGGTCAGGTTCGCCCAGATGTTTTTACCAAACCAAACCCAAGGGAAAGTGAAATGGTATCAGTTCAGAATTCCGCTTAACGAATATCAGAACTCCTGACCCAGCGTAAAAGTCATGTCGCGATTTTGTAGTTTAACACCATTTCAGTACCCGGATATTTTGTTTCGGTTTCATTGAGCAGGGTG